>JBBIVG010000287.1:0-4202 GCA_037439865.1 Nevskiaceae bacterium | reverse complement strand
TTCGCGCTTCCGGCGGCGGCGCGCGATCCGCTATGATTCCGGGTCCCGGCGAAGGCCACTCGGGGTCGGTCAATGGCACGCATCAGGACGGCGGTCTTCCCAGTCGCGGGACGCGGCACGCGGTTCCTTCCGGCTACCAAGGCCAGCCCGAAGGAAATGCTCCCGATCGTGGACAAGCCGCTCATCCAGTACGCGGCCGAGGAGGCGCTCGCGGCCGGTGCCGAGAAGCTGGTGTTCATTACCGGCTACGCGAAGCGCGCCATCGAGGACCACTTCGACAAGGACCACGAGCTCGAGCAGGAGCTCGAGGCGCAGGGCAAGCGTGACCTGCTCGAGGCGGTCCGCGGCATCGTGCCGTCGTACGCGAGCTGCATCTACATCCGCCAGCCGGCGCCACTCGGGCTCGGCCACGCCGTGCTCTGCTCGCGACCCGTCGTCGGTAACGAGCCGTTCTTCATCCACCTCGCCGACGACCTGATCGAGGCCGACGTGCCCTGCCTCAGGCAGATGGCGCAGGTGTTCCAGGATCGCGAGGCCAGCATCCTCGGCGTCGAGACCGTGGCCCCCGACCAGACCGACAAGTACGGCATCGTCGGGGCGCGGCCCGTCGAGGGTCGAGTCTCGCAGGTCGATCGCATCGTCGAGAAGCCGAAGCCCAAGGACGCGCCGTCCAATCTCGCGGTGGTGGGCCGCTATGTGCTCACGCCCGGCATCTACGCGAAGCTCGAGACAACGGGCCGCGGCGCGGGCGGCGAGATCCAGCTCACCGACGGCATCGCGGCACTGCTCGCGGACGAAGCGATCTATGCCTATGCGTTCGAAGGCCGGCGCTACGACTGCGGCTCGAAGCTGGGCTACCTCGAGGCCACGGTCGAGTACGCATTGAAGCATCACAACCTCGGCGACCAGTTCGCGGCTTTCCTCGCTAAGCTCGTGGCCGACAGACTGCGCCGCTGACGGCGCGCATCAGCGGAGAATCATCCATGTCCAGCAACCAGGACCTGCAGAAGCGTCGCGATGCCGCCTTCGCCCGCGGGCTCGGCGCCCAGTTGCCCGTTTACGTCGAGCGCGCACGCAACGCGGAACTGTGGGACGTCGAGGGACGCCGCTACATCGATTTCGCAGCCGGCATCGCCGTGCTGAACACGGGGCACCTGCATCCGAAGGTGCAGGCCGCGGTGGCGAAGCAGCTCGAGGCCTTCAGCCACACCTGCCTGATGATCACGCCGTACGGCGTCGCGGTGGAACTCGCGGAGAAGCTGAACCAGCTCGCGCCGGGGCCGACGGCGAAGAAGGCCATCTTCGTCACGACCGGCGCCGAGGCCGTCGAGAACTGCATCAAGATCGCGCGTGCCCACACCGGGCGTTCGGGCGTGATCGCGTTTGGCGGCGGGTTCCACGGCCGTACGTTCATGGCGATGGCGCTCACCGGCAAGGTCGCGCCCTACAAGGCGGGCTTCGGGCCGTTCCCGGCCGAGATCTACCACGCCCCGTTCCCGATCGCGTATCACGGCGTGGGCGTGCAGGACAGCCTCGATGCGCTCGAGCATCTCTTCAAGTACGACATCGAGCCGTCGCGCGTCGCGGCGATCATCGTCGAGCCCGTGATGGGCGAGGGCGGCTTCTACATCGCGCCGCCGGAGTTCCTGAAGGCGCTGCGCAGGCTGTGCGACCAGCACGGCATCGTGCTCGTGATCGACGAGATCCAGACGGGGTTCGCGCGCACGGGGAAGATGTTCGCGATCGAGCACGCGGGCATCGAGCCCGACCTGATGACCATGGCCAAGAGCCTCGCGGGAGGATTCCCGCTGGCAGCGGTCGTGGGCAAGGCGCAGATCATGGACGCCGCGGGCCCGGGCGGGCTGGGTGGAACCTATGCCGGATCGCCAATCGCGTGCGCGGCCGGCCTGGCGGTGCTCGAGGCGATCGAGCAGGAGAACCTCTGCGGCCGCGCAGTCGCGATCGGAGAGCTGATGGTCGGCGTGTTGCGCGACCTGCAACGGGAACTGCCGTGCATTGGCGAGGTGCGGAACCTCGGCGCCATGGTCGCGATCGAACTCGTGAAGAACCGCGACCCGCACTCGCCGGATGCCGACCTGACCAAGGCGCTGACGAAGCGCGCCGCGGAGAAGGGCCTCGTGCTCCTGTCCTGCGGGCTCTACGGCAACGTGATCCGCTTCCTCGTGCCGCTCACCGCGTCGGACGCGATCATCCGCGAGGGGCTCGGGATCGTGGCGGAGTCGCTGCGCGAGCTCACCGGCGTGCCGGCGAAGGCGGCGGTCAACGCCTGAACGACGTTCGGCGGGAACTGAAAAAGCGAAGGGGCCCGGTCATCGACCGGGCCCCTTTTGCATCAAGCGTGGCTCCGACACCTGGATTCGAACCAGGGACCCGCTGATTAACAGTCAGCTGCTCTACCGCTGAGCTATGTCGGAACGGGAGGGCGCGGAATTCTCCGGATTTGGACCCTCCGGGTCAAGAATTCGGTGCCTGGCACCGAATTATCAGTTGCCGCCCAGGGCCTTGCCCATGCGGTCGAGCGCCTTCTCGAGCGTCTGCATGCTCACGGCGAAGGAGAACCGGATGTGCCCCGGGGCGCCGAAGCCGGTGCCCGGGACGCCGGCAACCATGGCCTTGTCGAGCAGGAACTCGGCGAACTCGTGGTCGTCGGCGAGGCCGAGGTTCCTGATCGCGCCCGAGACGTCGCACCAGGCGTAGAACGTCCCGGCGGCCGGTAGCACGCGGAAGCCGGGGATGGCGTTCAGGCCGGCATTGAAGAAGTCGTGCCGCGACTTGAAGTGCTTGTTCATCTCGGCGACGCAGGCCTGGTCGCCGTTCAACGCGACGATGGCCGCCTTCTGCGCAATGGACGACGGGTTCGACGTGCTCTGGCTCTGGATCGTCGACATCGCCTCGACGATCTGGGCCGGGCCTCCGCAGTACCCGATGCGCCAGCCCGTCATCGCGTAGCTCTTCGACACGCCGTTGATCGTCACCGTGCGGTCGTAGAGGTCCGGGCAGGCGGTGAGGAAGCTCGCGAAAGGCTCCTTCGCCCAGTAGATGTGCTCGTACATGTCGTCCGTGGCGATGAGCACGTCCGGGTGCCGCCGCAGCACGGCGCCGAGCGCGTGCAGTTCGGCGCTCGTGTAGGCCGCACCGGTCGGGTTCGACGGGCTGTTCAGCATGACGAGCCGCGTCTTTTTCGTGATCGCCGCCTCGAGCTGCGCCGGCGTGATCTTGTAACCCTGGTCGGGGCCCGCGTAGGGCGTCACCGGCGTGCCCTCGGCGAGCAGCGCGATGTCGGGGTAGGAAACCCAGTATGGTGCCGGGATGATGACCTCGTCACCCGGGTCGATCACCGACATGAACAGGTTGTAGATCGTCTGCTTGGCGCCCGTCGAGACCAGGATCTGCGGCCGCTTGTACTCGATGCCGTTGTCCCGCTTGAACTTCGCGATGATCGCGTCCTTCAGGTCCGGGATGCCCTCGACCGCGGTGTACCGCGTGAAGCCCTTGCGGATCGCATCGCAGCCGGCATCGGCGATGTGCGCCGGCGTGTCGAAGTCGGGCTCGCCGACGCCGAGGCCGATGATGTCCTTGCCCTCGGCCTTGAGCCTGGCGACTCGGCCGGTGAGGGCGACGGTGGGCGATGGCTTGACGCGCTTCAGGCGCTCGGCGAGGACCAGTGTCAATGGAGTCTTCCAGGAGCGGGAGGGAGCGGGCATTTTAAGGTAATCTGGCCCGTCGCCCAAACGCTGCGCGTGGCGCGCACCCGATGGATACGAGACCGTTCCGACTGCAGGCGGAGTACCAGCCGGCGGGCGACCAGCCCGAGGCCATCGCGCGCCTCGTGGAAGGGCTCGAGAACGGTCTCTCGCATCAGACGCTGCTCGGCGTGACGGGGTCCGGCAAGACCTTCACGGTCGCGAACGTCATCGAGCGGCTGCAGCGCCCGACGCTGGTCATGGCCCACAACAAGACGCTGGCCGCCCAGCTCTACGGTGAGTTCAAGGAGTTCTTCCCGGACAACGCGGTCGAGTACTTCGTCAGCTACTACGACTACTACCAGCCCGAGGCGTACGTCCCGTCGAGCGACACCTACATCGAGAAGGACTCCTCGATCAACGACGAGATCGACCGGCTCCGCCACAGCGCGACGAGCGCCCTCCTCAGCCGCCGCGACGTCGTCATCATCGCCAGCG
>JBBIVG010000286.1:0-4217 GCA_037439865.1 Nevskiaceae bacterium | reverse complement strand
GGCCGCCCGGGCGCCACGGGCGAGACGCTGCTGCAGCTGCTCGAGGCGCGCCTCGACAACGTCGTCTACCGCATGGGCTTCGCCGTGACGCGCAACGAGGCGCGCCAGCTGGTGAGCCACGGCGCCGTGACCGTGAACGGCGAGCGCGTCAACATCCCGTCCTACGAGTGCAAGGCCGGCGACGTGGTCGCCCTGCGCGAGAAGGCGCAGAAGCAGGCGCGCATCGGCCAGGCCCTGCAGATTCGCGGCCAGGTCGGGTTCCCCGACTGGGTCGAAGTCGACGAGAAGAAGTTCTCCGGCGTCCTGAAGTCGCTGCCCGAGCGCGGCGACATCCTGCCGGACATCAACGAAAGCCTCGTCGTCGAGTTGTACTCCAAGTAATCCTTACGGCCCGGGACAAGCCCCGGGCCCTCTGACAGGGCAAGGTGACTTACATGCAGTCAGCCGTTGCGGAATTCCTCCGTCCGCGCGTGGTCAAGGTGACGCCGACGTCGCCGCGCCACGCCAAGGTCGTCATCGAACCGTTCGAGCGGGGCTTCGGGCACACGCTCGGCAACGCGCTCCGGCGCGTGCTGCTGTCGTCCATGCCGGGCAGCGCAATCACCGAGGCCGAGATCGACGGGGTGCTCCACGAGTACACCAGCGTCGAGGGCGTCCAGGAAGACGTGGTCGAGATCCTGCTCAACCTGAAGCAGGTCGCGATCCGCCTCAACGCGCGCGACGAGTCCGAGCTGCGCCTGTCGAAGAAGGGCCCCGGCCCGGTCCGCGCGGGCGACATCCAGGGCGACCACGACGTCGAGATCCTGAACCCCGAGCTGGTCATCGCCAACCTGACCAAGGCCGGCGAGCTCAACATGACGCTGAAGGTCGAGAAGGGCCGTGGCTACCGCCCGGCCGGCCAGCGCCTCGCGTTCGAGGAGGCAAGCCGCCCGATCGGCCGCCTGCTGCTCGACGCGTCGTTCAGCCCGATCCGCAAGGTCACCTACAACGTGGAGGCCGCGCGCGTCGAGCAGCGCACCGACCTCGACAAGCTGATCATCGACATCGAGACCAACGGCACGATCGACCCGGAAGAGGCGATCCGCCGCGCCGGCTCGATCCTCAAGGACCAGCTCTCGGTGTTCGTCGACCTGCAGGGCCAGGACGAGGACAAGGCGAAGCCGAGCGAGCACCACTTCGACCCGCTGCTGCTGCGCCCGGTCGACGAGCTCGAGCTCACGGTCCGCAGCGCGAACTGCCTGAAGGCCGAGAACATCCACTACATCGGCGACCTCGTGCAGAAGACGGAAGTCGAGCTGCTGCGCACGCCGAACCTCGGCAAGAAGTCGCTCACCGAGATCAAGGAAGTGCTCGAGAGCCACGGGCTCACGCTCGGCATGCGCCTCGACAACTGGCCGCCGGCCGGCCTGAAGCGCGACGAAGACCGCGACGTTATCTGAGTGACTGAACGATGAGACACGGACTGACCGGGCGGCAGCTGAGCCGCAACACCCCGCATCGCTGGGCGATGCTGCGCAACATGGCGGCGTCGCTGCTGCGTCACGAGACCATCAGGACCACGGTCCCGAAGGCCAAGGAGCTGCGCCGCTACGTCGAGCCGCTCATCACCCTCGGCAAGACCGACAGCCAGGCCAACCGCCGCCGCGCGTTCGCGCGGCTGCGCGACGCCGAGGTCGTCGAGAAGCTGTTCGGTGAGCTGGGCCCGCGCTTCAAGGCGCGCCCGGGCGGCTACACCCGCATCCTCCACATGGGCGTGCGCGCCGGCGACAACGCCGACATGGCGCTGATGGCGCTGGTGGACCGAGCCGCCCCGGCCGAGGCGGCGAAGCCCGCCGAGGAAGGCGGGAAGAAGCCGAAGGCGCGCAGGAAGAAGGCGGCCGAGCCGGCCGCCGCCGAGGCTGGCGCGGGCGAGGAGCCCGCGAAGAAGCCGCGCGCGCCGCGCAAGAAGAAGACCGCGGCGGCCTGAGTCCAGGAGCCGTTTCGGGATGAGGAAGCCGGGTGAAAGCCCGGCTTCTTTTTTTTTCGTCCTTGAAATATGTTGGTGTCGAGCTGGTCCTCGCTGTCACCGGGCGCCGCGCGCCCCGTTCGGGAGAAATCACATGAGCCTGATGACCGAGTTCAAGGAATTTGCGATGAAGGGCAACGTCGTCGACATGGCGGTCGGCGTCGTCATCGGCACTGCCTTCGGCAAGATCGTCTCGTCGCTCGTCGGCGACGTCGTCATGCCCGTGCTGGGCAAGGTCGTCGGCGGCATGAACTTCACGGACCTCGCGATCAGCCTGGGCGCCGGGCCCGATGGCAAGGACGTGCTGCTGAAGTACGGGGTCTTCCTGCAGAGTATCTTCGACTTCGTCGTGATCGCCGCGGCGATCTTCCTGGCCATCAGGGCGATCAACAAGTTGAAGACGCCGCCTCCGGCAGCCGCGCCAGCCGCACCGCCGCCGGATGTCGTGCTGCTCACCGAGATCCGCGACCTGCTGAAGAAGTAGGCGAGTACGAAAAGGGTCGCGTTGCCTATCTGGCCTATCTGGCGAACGCGTCGCGAGTGAGGTTCTCCGGCGCGCCCGCCGTGCACACCACGTTGTCCTCGATGCGGATCCCGCCATAGGGCCGCAGGCGCTCGACGGCATCCCACCGGATCCGCCGCCCATGCTCGCGTCCGCGGGCCTCGTCGAGCAGCAGGTCGATGAAGTAGAGCCCCGGCTCGACCGTCACGACGAAGCCCGGCTCGAGCACGCGGGTCAGGCGCAGGTACGGGTGGCCGGGCGGCCGCAGGATCTCGCCGCCGGTCGCGGCGCGCGCGAGTCCCGCGACGTCGTGCACCTGCAGCCCGAGCAGGTGCCCGATGCCGTGCGGGAAGAACACGCTCGACAGCCCCGTCGCCACCGACTCGTCCGGATCGCCGTCGATAACGCCGGCGGAGCGCAGCAGGCCGGCGATCAGCCGGTGCGCCAGCAGGTGGACGTCGCGATAGTCCGTGCCGCTGCGGATCGCGGCGCAGAGCTCGAGCTGCAATGCATCCATGCCCGCGACCAGCCCGGCGAAGTCGCCGTCGTCCGCGGCGTAGGTCCGCGTGATGTCGGCGGCGTAGCCGCGGAACTGCGCACCCGCGTCGATGAGGAACGAGCGCCGCGGAACGCCGCGTTCCCGTCCGAGGTGCTGGTAGTGCAGCACGGCCGCACCCTCGTTGAAGGCGATGATGTTGCCGTACGGCAGCTCTTCGTCGCGCTGGCCGACCGCTGCGCAGTAGGCGAGGTGCGTTTCGAATTCGGAAGCGCCGGCGCGGAAGGCGTCCCGCGCCGCCACGTGGCCGCGGGCTGCGAGCACGGATGCGCGGCGCATGCACTCGACCTCGTACGGGGTCTTCACGGCGCGGTGGTAATGCAACTCATCCAGGAGCGCGGCGGGGTTCACCGCGGCGAAGCCCCAGGCGTCGAAGCCCGCCTGCCACTCGCCGATGAATGCGATGCGGCGGCCGGCGAGCCCGAGCAGGTCTCTTGCGCTGCCCGGATCCCGCAGCACCTCGAGCCGGAATTCACGGAGCCAGGCGCCGGTCGGCAACTCGGGCGGCTTGTGCCAGTAGTCCGCGGGCTGGTGGAAGCAGAGCAGCGGCGCCTGCCCCGGCACGTAGCCGACGAAGCACTGCTGCGCATCGCCGAGCGGGACCCACTGCGCGAAGTGGGGGTTCGCGCGGAAGGGGTACGTCCGGTCGTCCATGAAGGAGTACCCGGCGCAACCCGAGTACATCACGAGCCCGTCGAACCCATGCGCTGCGAGCGCCCGGTCGGTGCGGCGCCTGACCTCGGTAAGGTGGGCCGGGTAAAGCGAATCGACTTCGATGGGCATGTCGGGCGTCCCGTCCTGAGCAGGAAGGGCGTCATATTGCCCAAGACGGCGTTCTGTCGCCATTCAGAGACAGTTCCGGCGCATCCAATCCGGCGCGGTGATCCTAGAATTCCTCTCGTGCATTCGCCGGGCCTCGGGCACCGGTCCGCCCCGGGCGATTGCTGATTCATCGTTCCGTCCTATCACCGATCCATGGGGTATTGCACATGAACACGAAGATCGCCCTTGCCGCCGCCCTGGCCGCCCTGGCCCTCGCTGGCTGCGCGAAGAAGGAAGAGGCCGCCACGCAGGACGCCGCCGCCCAGGCGGGTGCTGCTGCCGGCGCCGCGGTTGACGCCGCTGCCCAGGCCGGCCAGGCCGCCCAGGACGCC
>JBBIVG010000285.1:0-4233 GCA_037439865.1 Nevskiaceae bacterium | reverse complement strand
CGAGCGGGTGTCCCGGCGTCGGCGAGCCGGGCAGGAAACGGTTCACGGTCAGAAGGTACTGCGCGTAGGGCTCACCGAGGACTCCGCGCAGGTATTCTTCCTCCCGCTTCACGCGGTTCACCATGTAGAAGTAGTAGACGACGGTGAACAGCACGTCGAGCCACCAGAGTCCGAGCAGCATGACGCCACCGAGCACGATGAAGTAGCGCCCGAGGTACATCGGGTTCCGCACCATCGCGTACGGCCCGTTGCAGGCGAGCGTGCGGCCCTTGTCGAGCGACGCGAAGCACCACAGCTGGATCGCCTCGCCGAACATCGAGACGACGAAACCAGGGACCAGCCAGCGCGGGTCAATGTACCAGATGATCGCGGCGACGGCGGCGACGCCGAGCAGGACGCGGCTCTTCACCAGCACCTTGCGTACGGAAGGGTCGTTGAACAGGCGATGGATGGCGTCGAGCACGATGAGCTCCGGTACGTTTCAGCGTGGGGTCACGGGCGTCGGCCCGGCTTGTTCCTGCGCGGGCTCTCGGAACCAATATACCCGCGCAACACCCACATCGGGCGCAGTCGATTCATGCTGTCCAGGGCCGCCGTGCGCTCCGTGCCCATGCTGCCGGGGCTGCGCTTGGCCCAGTGCTTGTAGATCGCCGCGAGGTCGATGCGCTCAACGAAGCGGCGCAGCGGTCCCGGCATCCAGCGCGTGCCGAGCCAGGACTGGAAATCGAGGAGTGACGGGCGGCCGTCGTCGCCTACGAGGATGTTGTGCGCATTGCGCAGGTCGAGATGCACGAGGCGCGCCTTCGAGTGCAATTCGCGCAGGTCGCGTTCGAGTTCCACGAAATAGGCTTCGCCAACCGTGCTCTTCGCCAGGAGGCGCAGGCTGGTGCCCGGCACGAAGCGGTAGGCGAGGGCAAATGCGTCCACCCGGAACGCGTCCGCCGGTGCCCCGACGATCCCGTCGGCGCGGCGAAGTCCGGTGACCTCGCGTCGCACCAGGAACCGGCCGATCACGTTACGGACGAGGAGCGACCGGGGCGCGAAGTCCTTGACCACCCAGGGCTCCCCCTGGTGCTCGAAGCGATAAAGCACGGCATTGGCCCAGCGCCCTTCGCTCAGGCGCTCACGCTTTCCGTGCTCGAGGTCGGTGCGGCTGAAGGGCTGGGTCAAGCGGATGTCGTCGAGCCGGCCCGGTCCGGGCCGCCTTCGTTCCAGGAATGTTCGATATGTTAACAAGTTACGCCTCCCGGCCAGAACTTGCCGGTCAGGCGAAACGGGCGGTGACAAGTATATAAAGACTTGTTTATATTTGCATCCATGCCGCAGAACCTGAATACGCTTCTCCGCGGACTTGGTGCGAGCGCCGACTCGAGTCGTCTTCGGCTGCTTGCGCTGCTTGCGTCGGGCGAATTCACGGTCTCGGAGCTCACAGAGATTCTCGGGCAGAGTCAGCCGCGCGTGTCGCGCCACCTGAAGCTCCTGAACGACGACGGCCTGCTCGAGCGATTCCGCGAGCAGCACTGGGTCTACTACCGCGTGCCGGCAGATGGCGATGGCGCCGAACTCGTGCGAACCCTGCTCGGACTGCTCGATCGCGACGACCCGTCGATCGGCCTCGACAGGGAGCGCGCGGCTGCCGTCGTGGCGGCGAGGAACGGTCCGGATCAGGCGGGCGCGCGATCGGGCCCGCAGGAGCTCGGGGTGGATGACCTCGTGAGCGCCGTGGCCGGGGAACTGGGTCGCACGGCATTCGATTCGATCCTTTACCTCGGACGCGCGCCCGCCGAGATCCTGCCGAGGCTTGCGCCGCGCGCCCGCCGCGTGCTCGGCGTCAGCCACTCGCGGCCGGACGTACAGATGGCGCGGTCACGGCTCCACGGCCGGGGGATCGCCCACTGCAGCGTCCAGTACGGTGACCTGCGCCAGCTCACGTCGGCGTCGGCCAGCTTCGATGCGGTCGTGCTCGACCGCGCGCTCGCGAACGAGCCCGACGTAGCGCCGGTCGTGCGAGAGGCTGCGCGCGTGCTTCGACCGCAGGGGTCGCTGGTGATCGTCGAGGACTACGAGACGCTCGCGCAGCGTGCGCCCGGTAGCAATCCGTTCGGTGTGCTGCGTGAGTGGGTCGCCCTGGGCGGATTGCTCTGCAGGCGCCTCCGCCCGGTGGACGTGGGCTACGAGCACTTTCTGGTCGCCGTCGCGGTCCCCGAGCAGGCCGAGGCGGCGGCGTGAACGTCTGATGAAGCGAGGCAGACATGACTGAGACGGGCGCGGTGCGCGATGGAGTCGAGCAGGCCACGAAGGTGCGCAAGCCGGTGCTCGTGTCGTTCGAGTTCTTTCCACCGAACGACGCCGAGATGGAGCGGACGCTATGGGCGTCGATCCAGCGTCTCGCGCCGCTCGCGCCGCGGTTCGTGTCGGTCACCTACGGTGCCGACGGCTCGACACGGGAACGGACGCACAACGTCGTGACCCGAATCCTGCGCGAGACGCCGCTCACCGCCGCGCCGCACCTCACCTGCGTCGGCGCGCCACGCGGGGAGATCCTCGACGTCGCCCGCCGCTACTGGGACGCCGGCGTCCGGCACATCGTCGCGCTGCGCGGTGACGCCCCGGCCGGACAATCGAGGTACGTTCCGCATCCCGAGGGTTTCGCCTACGCGACGGACCTGGTGAAGGGCCTGCGCACGATCGGCGACTTCGACATCTCCGTGGCGGCCTACCCCGAGGTGCACCCCGAGGCTCCGAGCGCGGACTTCGACCTCGACAACCTCGCGGCCAAGATCGACGCCGGTGCGAACCGGGCGATCACGCAGTTCTTCTTCGATACGGACGCGTTCCTGCGTTTCCGCGATCGCTGCGTCGCGCGCGGCATCGAAGCACAGCTCGTTCCGGGAATCCTGCCCATCACGCGATTCCCGCAGATGCTGCGTTTCGCCAGGCGCTGCGGAGCGAGCGTGCCCGAGTGGCTGCAGCACCGCTTCGACGGCCTCGACGATGACGCGGAGACGCGCCGCATGATCGCCGCGAGCTTCGCGATCGAGCAGGTGCGTCGCCTGCAGGAGCACGGCGTCAACGAGTTCCACTTCTACACGCTTAACCGCGCCGAGCTCACGTACGCCATCTGCCATGCGCTCGGCGTGCGCCCGGTGGCCGCGGCCGCCGCGGCAGGAGCCTGACCATGCTGCGACCCGAGCGCATCCGTGAATTCCATCGCCTGCTGGGCGAGCGCGTCCTGGTGCTCGACGGCGCGATGGGCACCGTCATCCAGTCCTACAAGCTCGGCGAGGCGGACTACCGTGGCGAGCGCTTCCGCGACTGGCCGAAGGACCTCAAGGGCAACAACGACCTCCTGGTGCTCACGCGTCCCGAGGTGATCGGCGAGATCCATCGCCGCTACCTCGAGGCCGGCGCGGACATCGTCGAGACGAACACCTTCAACTCGAATGCGACGTCGCAAGCGGACTACGGCGCCGAGTCGCTGGTGCGCGAGTTGAATGTCGCCGCCGCACAGATCGCGCGACGCGCCGCGGACGAGGTGGCGGCGAAGACTGGCCGGCCGCGCTTCGTCGCGGGCGCACTGGGCCCCACCAATCGTACGGCCTCGCTGTCCCCGAACGTCAACGATCCAGGCTTTCGCAACGTCACCTTCGAGGAACTCGCCTCTACGTACGCGGAGGCGACGCGCGCGCTCGTCGAGGGCGGCGTCGACCTGATCCTGGTCGAGACGATCTTCGACACGCTGAACGCCAAGGCGGCACTTTTCGCCGTGCGGCAGGTGCTCGATGAGCTCGGGCTCGACCTGCCGGTCATGATCTCGGGCACGATCACGGATGCCTCGGGCCGCACCCTCTCGGGACAGACGGTCGAGGCGTTCTGGAACTCCGTCCGCCACGCGCGACCGACGGTGATCGGCCTCAACTGCGCGCTGGGGGCGAAGCAGCTTCGGCCGTACGTCGAGGAGCTGTCGCGCATCGCGGACGCCTACGTCTGCGCCTATCCGAATGCGGGCCTGCCGAACGCCTTCGGCGAATACGACGAGACCGCCTGCGAGACCGCGGACCTCGTGAAGGAATACGCGACCAGCGGCTTCGTGAACATCGTGGGTGGCTGCTGCGGCACCACCCCCGACCACATCGCGCATATCGCCGAGGCGGTGGCGGGACTGCCCCCGCGGCGTCCGGCGGTTCTCGAGCCGCGTTGTCGCCTGTCCGGGCTCGAGCCGCTCAACATCGG
>JBBIVG010000284.1:0-4257 GCA_037439865.1 Nevskiaceae bacterium | reverse complement strand
GCGACGAAGCGACCGTCCCCCGCTTTCGGCCCTCTTCACTCCCGCAACAAATCCAACGATCGCTCAGCCCGCGTACGACGCCACTTCGGCATGTAACCGGGCCGCCGCCGCCGGATCAGCCTCTGCACGACGGATCATCGCCAGCGCGCCGGCCTGTTGCTCCTGGGTGGCTGACGCCTGCCCGTGCAATGCAACCGCGTACTCGCTCAAGTCCTGCACGAATACGCCGAACATCCGCTCGACATGGTGCTCGTCGAGGCCCACGCAGGCGGCGGTGGTTCCCGCGCGTGTCCCGTCTGGCGCGCCGTCGATGGCGAGCGCGGCGGCTTCTGCGACCAGTTGCGCGTAGACGATCTGCGTGAAGATCTGTCCGATGTTGAGCAGGAAGTCGAGGTCCTTGGCCTGCTCCCCGCGCGGCGCAGCCGTGGCCATCAGCTGCCCGAAGGCCTGCACCTGGCTGATGAAGGTCGCGACGTTCCGCAGCCGTGCGAAACGCGCAAACGCACCGCGCCAGTCCGGGAAGCCGATGCGCGACAGGCCGCTCGCCGGCCCCTGTGCGAACAGGAAGGCGTCGTCGGCGGGGTCGAGCCGCACCGGCACCGGTGTGTACTTCACGCCCAGTCCGGCCCCGGCCGCAGCAAAGGCCGGCAGGAACTTGAGCACAAGCGCGAGATTGACGTGGACGGTCCCCTCCAGTTTCGGCAGCGTGCGGATGTGGCTCGTTGCCTGCTCGAAGTACGTGTCCTTCTCGAATCCTTTCGCCGCGATCACTTCCCAGAGCAGGTCGATCACCCGCTCACCCTCGCTGGTGACCTTCATTTTGGCGATCGGGTTGTAGAGCAGGAAGCGGCGGTCTTCGGCTGAGGCGCTTCGCTCATAATCCGAGCAGCGCGCGCTGTAGAGCTTCATCGCCAGCAGTCGCACGTAGGCGTCGCCCAGCAGTCGCCGCACGTGCGGAAAATCGGTGACCCGCGTGCCGTAAAGCACGCGGCGGTGCGCGTGCTGGATCGCCTCGACGAAAGCGTGCTCGGCGATGCCGATGCTGGCCCAGGCGAGCTGCACCTTGCCGACATTCACAGTGGCGAGCGCCGCATCCCACGCGGCCTTGCCCGTGTGCAGCACGTCGGCTGGAGTCACGGGGTAATTCTTGAGACGGAATTCCGATACATACATCTGGCCGTGCACGACGTTCTGCACCAGCGTGTATCCGGAGTGCTTGGGGTCGGCCAGGAAGAACAGGTAATCATCTGCTGGATTGGCCGACGGGCCGTCCGGGCGCTGCACGCGACCGAACACCGACACGCGGGCGGCGCAGTTCCCGTTGCCGATGTAGTACTTCTCGCCGTTGGCCCGCCAGCCGCTGCCGTCCTGCGTCAGCACCATGTCGGTGGAATAGATGTCGGCCCCGTGGTCGCGTTCCGACAGTCCGAAAGCGAACACCCCGCCCTGCGCGAGCAACTGCCCGACCAGACGCTTTGCCTCGGCATTCCCGCTGGTCCACACCGGCCCCAGGCCGAGCACGGTGACCTGCCAGGCGTACCAGTGCTCGAGTGAATACCAGGCCAGCAGCTGGCTCAGGTCGTTGTTGCGTGCGGTGTCCCAGCGAGCCGCGGTCGCCTCGGTTCCGCCGCTCAACGCTCCAACCGCGGCCGGCGTACCGAATCGGGCGAAAATGCCTTCGCGGGCGATCATCGCCAGAAAATCGTCATACCAGGTGGCGGCATGGCTTTCCGCCTTCAGCACCGCGTGACCCTTGGCCTCGAAAAACCGGCGCACGGCCAGCAGTGCGCGGCGAGTCGGTTCGTCGTAATGAGCAGCGTAGTAGGTGGCGGGATTGAAGATCAGCATGACTTAAGTGACTCCGGGCGGCCGCGGGGACGGTTGCGCCGATCTTTGCTCCGCCGAGTCTACGCCGCGCGTGCGTGTGCGGGCATGCGCGCAACACAACGAGGCGGCCGGTCGCGACCTCCGAGGACGCGTCCCACTCGCGCCGAGTGCTAGTCTTGTTCCCCATAGGCAACCGCGCCCCCGGAGCGTCCCGATGCAAGCACCGATCCCGCGCCTCGCCGACCACGTGCCCGAGTTCGTCGCGTTCGCCCAGGCCGCGGCGCGCCAGGTCGAGACCGGCGAGATCGGCGACTCGACCGAGCTTCGTCGGCGCATCAACGAGTTTCACACGACGGGGCGCACGCTCGCGATCGAGCGCATTGCTCCCGGCTGGCAGGCGATGGCCGGCTATGCCGACGGCGCGACCCGTGCCCACATCACCGAGGTGCTGATCGCGCTGCAGGTGTTGCCCGAGTATCGGAATGCGCCACCGGGCCTGCGGGCCCGTGCCGAATGGGTGGTGCTGTATCACGATCTCGGCAAGCAGGTGATCAGCGGTCAGCGCGATGCACTGCACGCTTTTCGCAGCGCGACGATGGCTGCGCGGGCGTTGCCCGCGGTGGGTTTTACAACGACGGCAGACTACGCAGCGCTGCTCGACTCATGGGCGCAGCGGGTGCTCGAGGCGACGACGCCCGCGGCCGACGGCAGGGGCCTGGTGCAGGACGGCCGTGCGCTGCCCTTGATCATCGAGGGCAGCGAGCAATTGTTCGGTGTCGACACGCCCGCCGCCGAGATCGTGCAGACGGTACTCCTGCACCAGTCGCTGAACGTGGTGCCCGAATGGCCGAACCCGGGCAGCGTGATGGAAGCCGAACTGGCAGGCTGTATCCGCCCCGCGCTGGTGCCGCTGCTCGAGATCATGATGCTGGTCGACAGCGACGCCTGGCAGCTGTTCGATCCCGCGAGCAGGGAGAGGTACCGCGACAGCACACTGCAGGTCTTTGCCGCGCTGCGCAGTCACCTCAAGCGCTGAGCCCACCCCAACGTCCGGGCCGAAGCCCGGCGCCAGGCACTCCTTGAACCGTGGCGACGACCATAGCGCCCAACGGCCGTCGCCATATACATCTCCGTCCGATGCGCGCGCGACCACGCGTTACACGACCTCCGTGTGCACGGGGCCGTGGCGAAGAGCACGCCGCCGCGCTCAGCGGTTGACCATCTCCTCGGTCATCCGTGCGAGCGCCTGCCGGATCGGTACCTGCAACTCAGCCGGCACCTCGCAGTCGTCGAGCGCACGGTGCATGCAGGACAGCCACTGCTCGCGGATTGCCGCATCGATCGGGAACGGCGCGTGCACCATCGCCATGCAGCGCGCCTCCTTGCGCTGGAAGTAGGTGGGCGGGCCGCCGAGCCACCCCGCCATGAACTGCGCCAGGCGCTCGCGCATCCGTGCGAGGTCCGCCGCGTGCATCGCACGTAACCGCGCGACCTCCGGATCGGACTCCATCAGGTCGTAGAAGCGCTCGACGATGCGGCGAATCGCCTCGTCCTCGCCGATGCGCTGATAGAGGGTCGGTTTCGGATCCGCTGACACGATTCAGCCCCGCTGCGCCGGTACCTGGGTCGGATAAGGAATCCCGAGCTTCGCGAGCCGGTCGAGGTACTGCTGCCACTTTTCGCTGCGGGTACGACCGAGCTCGTGCAGGTAGTCCCAGGTGTAGAGCCCCGTGTCGTGCCCGTCGTCGAAGACGATGCGGATCGCGTAGCTGCCGACCGGGTCCACCGCCCTGACGCCGACCTCGTGCTTGCCGAGCTGCAGCGTTTCCTGCCCCGGCCCGTGGCCGCGCACTTCGGCGGACGGCGAATAGACGCGCAGGTACTCGAACGGCAGCTCGAACCGCGAGCCGTCGTCGAACGCCACTTCGAGCACGCGCGACCGCGTGCGCAGCTTGATCTCGGTCGGGACAGGCTCGTGGATCGGCATGGGTGCGCGTCGGCTAGAGGATGTAGCGGGCGAGGTCCTGGTCCCGCGCGAGCTCGCCTAGATTGCGGTCGACGTAGGGCGCGTCGATGACGACCGCCGACCCGGACCGGTCGGACGCCTCGAACGAGATGCCCTCGAGCAGGCGCTCCATCACCGTGTGCAGCCGGCGCGCACCGATGTTCTCGGTGCGCTGGTTGACGTCGAACGCCACCTCGGCGATCCGGCGCACGCCGTCCGGCGCGAACTCGACGTGCACGCCCTCTGTCTCGAGCAGCGCGGCGTACTGGCGGCACAGCGACGCGTCGGGCTCGGTGAGGATGCGCACGAAGTCCTCGACCTTGAGCGCCTCGAGCTCGACGCGGATCGGCAGCCGGCCCTGCAGCTCGGGGATGAGGTCGGACGGCTTCGACATGTGGAAGGCGCCCGACGCGACGAACAGGATG
>JBBIVG010000283.1:0-4299 GCA_037439865.1 Nevskiaceae bacterium | reverse complement strand
TGCCCGTTCCCGGGCAAGTCCTACGAGTCGGACGTGACGCTCGGCGGCGGCTACCTGAGCGAATCCTCCGCGAAGTTCGGCAACTACACCGGCCTCACCGACAAGGGCGGCTACGTCGTCGCGGACGCGGAGGGCGGCTACACGTCCGACTCCGGTTACGGGATCAGCTACGAGCTGACCGACCTCGGGCTCGACTCGCGCGCGATCAGCATCGAGGGTGGCAAGCAGGGCGCGTACGAGTTCGGGCTCAACTACGACCGCATTCCCGTCAGCATCTGGGACACGACCGAGACGCCGTTCAAGGGCGCCGGCAGCAAGGACCTCACGTTGCCCGCCAACTGGGTCTTCGGCGGCAGCACTTCGGGCATGACCTCGTTGCCGAACGACCTGCACGACGTGGAGGTGGGCTACGACCACGACCGCTACGGCCTAAACGGCAAGTACTTTTTGGGCCAGGACGTCGTGTTCGCGGTCGACTACAAGCGTGACGAGCGCAGCGGCTTCCGCAGCCAGTTCGGCGCCATCGGCGGCACGTCCACGCAGCTCCTGAAGCCGCTCGACGATGCCACGGACCGCGTGACGGCGACCGTGCGCTACCAGACGAGCCGCTGGTTCGCCGAGGTCGGCTACTACGGGTCGTTCTACAACACGAAGGCGGCATCCCTGGACTGGCAGAACCCGTTCAAGCCGGGCGTGCCGGGCGCGACCGAGGGCCGGATGGCGCTCGCGCCGGACAACAGCTACAACGAGTTCGCGATTTCCGCCGGCATGTTCGGGCTGCCGGGGAACACGACCGTCGCGCTCTCGGCCGCCACGGGCAAGGGCACGCAGGACGTGAGCTTCCTCCCGTACACGATCAACCCGACCATCGCGACGCAGCCGCTGCCGATGTCGAACCTGCACGGCGACGTGGACGTGACGCGCGCGGATCTCACTATCACCTCGCGCCCGATCAACCCGCTGCGGCTCAGGGGCTCCGTCACTTACGACGAGAGCAAGGACGGCAGCAAGCAGGCGGCGTTCGGCTCGATCGTGTACACCGACGCATTCCCGACCTTTGGCGCGGTGACGAACCCGAACTACGGCTTCGAGCGGTTCCGCCTGTTCGGCAGCGCGGACTACGACGTGTACAAGGACCTCAACGTCGGTCTCGGCGGCGAGTACAAGGAGCTCAAGCGCACGGGCACCGAGCAGGAGGTTGCGAAGGAGCGCCTCACTGACGGCTGGGCCCGCGCGGAATACCGTCCGACGGGCTACCTCGGCATCGTCGTGCGCGGCGGAGCGCTCGAGCGCCAGCCGTCCGGCAGCTACGACGTGTCGGTTGCGCAGGCGGACGGCCAGAACCCGCTCATGCGCAAGTACAACATGGCGTACCTGTACCAGTCGTATGGCAATCTCGTCGCAAACCTCGCGCTCGGTACGCTGCCGCTTACCGTGAGCGCGAGCGTCTTCTATGCCGACAACGGCTACGACCAGTCGCAGATCGGGCTCACGTCCGGCATCGACCGCCGCTACGGCGTCGACGTCAACTGGGCGATCAACGAGACGATGTCGGCGTACGTGAACGGCGGCCAGGACAAGATCGACTCGAAGCAGTCCGGCAGCAGCACGTTCGCGTCGCCCGACTGGAGAGGCGTCGTCGACGACGAGTTCATGACGGTCGGCGTCGGTTTCACGACCCGCATCTCCGACCGCGCGAGACTGAACCTCGACTACACCTACGCGACGGGCGACTCGCGGACGACGATCCGTGGCGTCGCCGCGGGCAATTTCCCGAAGGTGACGAGCGACCTGAACAGCTTCAAGGCCGACTTCACGTACGACCTGTCGGAGAAGCTCGACGTGGTGCTCACCTGGTGGCACGAGCGCTTCGACAGCAACGACTGGGCGCTCGATGGCATCGGGCCGGCGACGCTGCCGAACGTGCTCGCGCTCGGCGCCGACCCATACAACTACAGCGTGGACTACGTCACCGCGTCGGTGCGCTATTCGTTCGCGCCCGGCGCCGCGAAGAAGACCGAGGAATGACGGGTGGGGTGCCCCACGGCCTGCAGCGTCGATGCTGCAGGCCGTGGCGGGCCCGCGCCGGCGGATGCCGGCGCGGGCATCGCGATTACTTGAGGGTCGCGTAGTAGGCGGCGACGTTCGCCACGTCGGCCGCGCTCAGCTTCTTGGCGGCCTTTGCCATCTTCGCGTCCTTGTTGCGCGCGCCGCTCTGGTAGTCGGTCATCGCCTTGGTGAACTTGTCCACCGCCATGCCGGCGAGCTTCGGGTTCTCGTCGTCGCCCTCGCCTTTCTCGCCGTGGCAGTCGGCGCACCCGCCCTCGGCAATCTTCTTGCCCGCCGCGACGTCGGCGGCGTAGGTCGGGGCGGCGGCCAGCGCCAGGGCGGCGATCAGGGCGGACAACGTCAGCTTGTTCATCTCGAGTCTCCTGGAAGTGATTCGGTCCCGACGGTCTTGGACCGCGGAGCGCCGATTTTGCTCCCAAGCCGCCGGCGGTGCTAGACGCCTTCCGTCGCCATGCGCTGGATCGTCCGCGTGAGTCCCTGGAACAGGAAGGCGTGGGCCGGACCGAGCCCATACCAGTAGATGAGGCCGGGCAGACCCGCCGGGTGCCAGTACGCCGTGGCGCTGACTGCCGAACCCGAGCCGCCGGGGCCCGGCCAGACGACGAATTCGAGCACGCCCGCCCCCGGACCCTTCATTTCCATGAGCAGCGTCAGGCGTCGGCCGGGCTCGAGCGCGATGACGCGCCACGAGTCGATGACGTCGCCGACCCTGAGTTCCGTGGGATGGCGGCGACTCCGGCGGAAGCTCGGCCCGCCGGCGAGCCAGTCGACGGCGCGTCGGATCGTCCACAGCGTGTCCGCGAAGAAGTAGCCGCGGTCGCCCCCGATCGTGCAGACCGTCCGGAAGACTGCGTCGGGGCTCGCCGGGCCGCTCGCCTCGGCTCCGGCGCGCATGGCGTAATAGCCGTATTCCGGGTGGAAGTTGCGGCAGGCAATCGCGCCTTCCACCCAGCGGGCGACGACCTCGTGGCGGGTGTCCGCGTCGATCGCCGCGCGAATCGATTCCTCGAGCCCCATCAGCCGCCGCGGCGCCAGTCGCCGGATTTCCGCGTCGTCGGCGACGAAGTCGTGCTCGAGCCCTTCGACGAGCGCGCGTGCCACGTTGGTCGGTACCGAAGTGACGAATCGCAGCCAGTAGGACGACAGCCGTGGCGTGAGCACGGGCACGGCGACGATGCGCACGCGCCGCCCGACGAGACGGCCGTAGCAGCGCATGATGTCCTCGTACGTCACCGCGTCGGGGCCGCCGACGTCGAGCACGCGCCCGGCGGTCTCGGCGAGGCCCGGGACGGTCACGAGGTAGGCGAGCAGGTCGGGCAACGCGATCGGCGTCGAGCGGGAACGCACCCAGCTCGGCGTGACCATGACCGGCAGGTGATTGACCAGGTCGCGGATCACCTCGTAGGCGGCCGAACCGGGTCCGATGATCATCCCCGCGCGGATCTCCGTGACGGGAACCGGGAAACGGCGCAGCACCTCGCCCGTTTCCGCGCGCGAGCGCAGGTGCGCCGAGCGGGGGTTTGGCGGGATCAGGCCGCCGAGGTACACGATGCGCCGGACGCCGGCCTCGGCCGCCGCGCGTGCGAAGTTTCCGGCGGCCCGCCGGTCGATCTCCGCGAAATCGCGTCCTGCGGCCATCGAGTGCACGAGGTAGTAGGCGGTATCGACGCCCTCGAGTGCGCGGGGCATCGAGGCCGGATCGAGCGCGTCCGCCGCGACCAGATCGACACCGCGCCAGCCTCGGGGCTCGAGCACCTCGGCGTTGCGGGCGGTCGCGCGCACCCGGTGTCCCGCCGCGATCAATGCCGGGACGAGATTGCTGCCGATGTAGCCGCTGGCACCGAAGACGAGGCGCAAAGGCTCAGCCCCGCGCGCCGGCGGCGTTGCGCACCCGGATGGCTTCTTCCTGGTCCACGGCGTCGAGCTGTTCCTCGATGAACCGCAGCGACTGGTCGATCTCCGGCAGCACCACGTTCTCCAGCGCCCGTGCGCGACGTTCCGTGCGGGTGTATTCGCGCGCCAGCCGCCGCAGGTTTCCCACGCAGGCGGCGATCGATACATGGTCCTCGAGGAGACGGCGGAAAGCCTTCGCGCACGCGCGCGCCTCGGGCATGGGCAGCAGGGACTGCGGTTGCTCGGGCGGGGCGGGTTGCTCGAGCGCGGCCTCGGCGAGGCGCAGGCCGAGGAACGCCTGGCTGCTCGATCGCACGAGCGTGTCCTCGAGGCTCC
>JBBIVG010000282.1:0-4299 GCA_037439865.1 Nevskiaceae bacterium | reverse complement strand
GGCTGGGGCAACCCGGGTGGCTTCGGCGGCGGCTGGGGCGGGGGTGGTGGCGGCTTTGGCGGCGGCGGCTGGAGCGGGGGCGGCGGTGGATTCGGCGGCGGCGGCGCGTCGGGGAGCTGGTAGCACATGGACTGGGGACGCTGGTTCCGGCACTTGTTCGCATCGCATCGAGATGTTCGCCGCCTGCTGCCGCCTGCGACACTCGACGCGGTCGAGGCCGCGATCACCGAGTCCGAGCGCCATCATTCCGGGGAGATCCGTTTCGCGATCGAGGCCGGGCTCGATCCCGCGCACGTATGGCGCGGCCGCACGCCGCGCCAGCGCGCCCTCGAGGTCTTCGCCGCGCTCGGCGTGTGGGACACGCACGCGAACAACGGCGTGCTGGTCTACGTGCTCCTGGCGGACCACGACGTCGAGATCGTCGCCGACCGCGGGTTCAACGACCGGGTGGCGCTGGACGAATGGTCGGAGGTCTGCCGTGCGATGGAAGCGCGATTCCGCGCCGGGCAATTCCAGGAGGGCGCCGTCGAGTGCGTCCGCCGGGTCGGCGAGATCATCAGCCGGCATTTCCCGGCCGGTCCGGGTGATCGCAATCCGAACGAGTTGCCGAACCGCCCGACGCTGCTGTGACGCGTGCCGCCCGCCCGGTGGCTGGGCTAGACTCTGGCGCCCGATGGCGATGGGCCGGCCGGTCGCCGCTGCCCGACTTGCTCCGCGAGGTGCGATGAATTGATCACGTCGAAACCCTCCCGATGCGCTGTGCCCGCGCTCCGTGCCGCGGCGCTCGTTGCGTCCATAGCGCTTGGAGGCTGCAGCATCTTCGTGGCGAAGGCGCCGCCGCCCCCGCCGCCACCTCCTCCGGCGCCGCCGCCTCAGGTGGCGACCCCGGTTGCCATGCACCGCTTCCCGTTCGATCCGGACAAGACGCGGGTGCTCGGCGCGGTGCAGGTCACGCAGTCGCACCACGAGGACACGTTCGCCGATATCGCGCGACGCTTCGACGTGGGTTACGACGAACTGGTTCGTGCCAATCCGGGCGTGGATCCGTGGCTGCCGGGGGAGGGCACCCGCATCGTGCTGCCGACGCAGTGGGTGCTGCCGGACGCGCCGCGCGAGGGAATCGTCGTCAACGTCGCGGCCATGCGGCTCTTCTATTTTCCGAAACCCGCCAAGGGCGGGCAGCGCGTCGTGGTCACCTACCCGATCGGCATCGGCAAGGTGGGCTGGGCGACGCCCGTCGGCACGACCAAGGTCGTCTCGAAGCGCCCGAACCCGGTGTGGACGCCGCCCGCGTCGGTCCGCAGGGAGCACGCCGAGAACGACGATCCGCTGCCGGCGCGAGTGCCGGCTGGTCCGGACAATCCCCTCGGCCTGTTCGCGATGAACCTCGGCTGGCCGAGCTACCTCATCCATGGCACGAACAAGCCGCCGGGCGTGGGCATGCGCGCGAGCCACGGGTGCATCCGCCTCTACCCGGAGGACATCGCCTCGCTGTTCGACCAGGTGCCGGTCGGCACGAAGGTGACGGTCGTGAACCAGCCGCTGCTCTACGGCTGGCAGCACAACGCGCTGTTCGTGCAATCGTATCCGTCGCCTGTCGAGGGCAAGGACGACACCGCGCCGCCGCCGCCGGTCGTTTACGACGACCGTGTCGAGAACGCGATCTGGCAACAGGCGAAGCCGCACGCAGGCGCCGTCGACTGGGCGCTCGTCCAGCAGGTGGTGACGCAAGCCCGCGGCGTCGCCGTGCCGATCACCCGGCACGGGTTGACGCTCGAGGCCTACCTCGGCTCGCTCCCGCAGGTCGAGAACGTGCTGCCCGACGGGTCGAACTGGGACGGCAACGAGACGCCGGCGGCCGCCGACGGGGTCAAGCCGGTCGTCGATTCGGGGGCCCGGGCTCGACGCTGACCGCTCGCGCGCCGATCGCCGTCGTCATCGCCCCTGCTACGACGAGCAGCGCTCCGACGACGCTCGGGGCCGTCAGCCCTTCCGCTGCGACGAGGCCCGGCCAGATCCGGCTCGCGACGTGCATGCCGGCCAGCGTCACGAGCGGCGCGATCGTCACGACGGCGCTGACCCGCGATACCTCCCAGTGCTCCAGCGCCTCGGCGAAGCAGCCGTAGGCGACGACGGTGTTGGCGCAGCAGAACGCGAGCATCGCGAGCTGCAGGCCGTCGAGCGCGAACACCTGCGAAGGATGCGCGGCGGGCAGGAGCAGCGGCACCGCCCCGACGTAGAGCAGGAACAGGACCTGCTGGGATGCGAGCTGCGTGAGCAGCTGCTTCTGCGCCAGTCCGTACACGGACCAGGAGAGTGCCGCGAGGACCATCAACGCCACGCCGAAGCCGAGTGGCGTGCGCGGCGCGAACACTTCGCCCAGCCGGTCGTGGAAGAAGAGCAGCAGGCCGCAGACCAGCACTCCGAAGCCGAGCCACTGCAGCGGCGCGAATCGCTCGCGGAAGACGATCAGCCCGCCGAACAGCAGGAACATCGGCGCGAGCTGGATCAGGACCTGCGCCGCCGTGGGACTCGTGTGGTCGAGCGCCACGAGGTAGAGGACGTAGTTGCCGAGGAGTCCCGCGAGCGCAACGGCGAAGAGCGCCCACCCGCTTCGCGTGAGCGGTGAGCGCAGTGGCAGCCTGCGGCGCCATGCGAGAAAGAGCCCCAGCGCCACGGCCGACGCGGCGAAGCGGTACCAGGTGATCGAGACGGCGTCCATGCGCGCCAGCACGACCTTGAGCGCGATCGGCAGCAGGCCCCAGCACACGGCCGTGACGAGGGCGAGCGCGAGGCCGAGTTTCCAGCGTCCGGAGGTGGCGTGCATCAAGGGCTAGGGGCGGAGGGCGGCCAAGAATACAAGAACTTGTGCTAATTTACGTGCGGCCCGACCGGGGGATGGACTTGCCAGAGTCGAACATGAACGGGATCGTCGTGGCGGAGGCGCCGGGAGCGGACCACGCCATCGCACGGTTGCCGTCGTGCGTCTGCGCATTCGTCGGGCGCACGCTTCGCGGGCCCGTGAACCATCCCGTCTCGGTGCGCAGCTTCGCCGAGTTCCAGCAGGTGTTCGGCGGGCTGTGGCAGCCGAGCCCGATGCCTTACGCCGTCGAGCAGTTCTTCGAGAGCGGCGGGCGACACGCCGTGATCGTGCGCGTGTGCAACGGGGGCGCGCCCGCGACCATCGCTCTCCCGTGCGGCAAGGACTCGCTCACGCTCGAGGCGCGCAGTCCCGGCTCGCGCGAAGCGCTGCGGGCGTCGGTGGACTACGACAACGTCGGGGCGAACGAGGACGACCGCTTCAACCTCGTGGTGCAGCGGGTCCGATCCGCCGGCTCGGAGCACATCGAGGACCAGGAGATCTTCCGCCGCCTCTCGATCGTGCCCGGCACGACCCGGTTCGTCACGACGGCACTGCAGGAGTCCACGCTGGTGCGCGTGCGCGGCGAGGTGCCCGCGGTGCGGCCGGACCGCACGTATCGCCCCGGTGCCCGTCACCCGATCGGCTACGTCGATTCGAACCCGGACGGCGACGACGGCGAGCCGCTCACCGACTACGACCTGATCGGGTCGCGCGAGCGCCGCACCGGGCTCTTCGCGCTCAGCGCGGGCGACGACGCCCACTTCATCTGCGTCCCGCCGCCCGCGCGGGATCGCGACGTCGGCCCGGGCCTGCTCGTGGTCGCGGCGCAGGTCGCGCAGGAACTGCGCGCGATGCTGATCGTCGATCCGCCGGCGGCGTGGGACACCTGCGACGAGGCGCTCAAGGGATTGCGCGAGCTGGATTTCCAGAGCGACCACGCGCTGATGTGCTTCCCGCGCATCCTGGCCTTCGACCGGTTGCGCGGCCGCTACGAGTCCTTCGCCAACTGCGGCGCCGTCGCCGGCGTGCTCGCGCGGCTCGACGAGCAGCGTTCGCCCTGGCGGCCGGGCCCGGACGACGAGTTGCTGCTGCGTCCGGGGACCCGACCGGTGCTGGCGCTCAACGAGGCGGAGCGTGCGCGGCTCGCCGCCCACGGCGTCAACCCGCTGCAGTCCCTGCGCGCCGCGAATCCGCAGCTCCTGCCGCTCAGGACGCTCGCCGGCGGTGCGGGTCGCAATGCGGACAGTTCGCTGCTCACGCCCAGGCGCCGCGCGCTGCTCATCATGAACAGCATCGAGCGCGGCACGCGCTGGGCCATGTTCGAGGCCGGGGATCGCAACGTGTGGCACAAGGTCCGGCGCCAGGTGCAGGACTTACTGCAGCCGCTCGCCGCCGCCGGGCTCTTCGGTACGGGCTATTATGGTACTTCAGGAGAA
>JBBIVG010000281.1:0-4307 GCA_037439865.1 Nevskiaceae bacterium | reverse complement strand
ACACGCCGCCGAAGAAACCCACGTCCTCGCCCATCACCACCACGTTCGGGTCGCGGCCGAGCATGATGTCCATGGCGGAGTTGAGCGCCTGGATCATGTTCATCTGCGGCATGGTTCAGCCTCCCTGCTCGGCGCGGAGCTGGTCGCGCTGCCTGCGGAGGTGCAGGGGCATCTCCTTGAACACGTCGTCGAACATCAGGTCGCGGTTCAGTCGCGGGCCCTCGTTCAGCGTCCCGTACTGCACGGCCTCCTTCCAGCTTTCCGTCACGTGCTGCTCGAGTTCCTTCTGCAGCGCCGCGTGGCGCGCCTCCGACCACTCGCCGAGCTTGATGAGATGTCCCTTCACGCGCTCGACCGGATCGCCGAGCGGCCACTTCTCGTAGTCGTCCTTCGGCCGGTAGCGTGATGGGTCGTCGCTCGTGGAGTGCGCCGCGCCGCGGTAGGTCACGTGCTCGATCAGGGTCGGGCCCGCGCCCGTGCGTGCCCGCTCGGCCGCCCACTGTGTGACCGCGTACACCGCGAGGAAGTCGTTGCCGTCCACGCGGACGCCCGCCATGCCGTAGCCCGGGCCGCGCGCCGCGAACGAGCGCTGCTCGCCGCCCGCGAAGCCCTGGAACGTCGAGATCGCCCACTGGTTGTTGACGATGTTGAGGATCACCGGCGCCTGGTACACGGACGCGAACAGCATCGCGTGGTGGAAGTCCGCCTCGGCGCTCGAGCCTTCGCCGATCCACGTTGCCGCGATGTCGTCCTCGCCCTTGATCGCCGCGGCCATCGCCCAGCCGACCGCCTGGGGGAACTGCGTCGTGAGGTTGCCGGAAATCGAGAAGATGCGGCCCGCCGTCCAGTGGTACATCACCGGGAGCTGCCGCCCCTTGCACATGTCGCGCGTGTTCGACAGCAGCTGGCACATCATGTCCACGAGCGGCTTGCCGCGCGTGATGAAGAGACCCTGGTTGCGGTAGGACGGGAACAGCATGTCGCCCGGCCGCAGCGCCATGGCCTGCGCGACGGACACGGCCTCCTCACCGAACGATCGCATGTAGAACGAGATCTTTCCCTGCCGCTGCGAGCGCTGCATGCGGTCGTCGTAGACGCGCGTGAGCAGCATGTGGCGCAGGCCGACCTGCAGGTCCGACGGGTCGAGGTGGGGGTGCCAGGGGCCGACGGCGCGGTGATCGTCGTCGAGCACGCGCACGAGGTCGACCGAGAGGTTCGAGATGTCGCGCACGCGTGCGTTCACGTCGGGACGCGCGACGGCTCCGGCCGGCGAGGTCTCGAGGTAGCTGAAATCCGGCGCTTCGCCGGGGCGCGAGTGCGCGTGCGGGATGTGCAGGCGGGATCGTCGGGGCATGGCTCTCTCGTCGCTGTCGGGGGTCCGGGGACCGGCCGTAGGTTACGCCGGGCCTACGCAAGTTGTTGAATTCATTGCGATGCGCTGCAACAATGCGGAATGTTCATTCCGCTCGGAGCGATTTCGTGGAAGAAAAATCCCATCCCGCCCTCGATCGGCTCGACCGGAAGATCCTCGACCTGCTGCAGCGCGAGGGGGCGCTGCCCGTCGCCGAAGTCGCGGCCCGGACCGGCCTGTCCACGACGACGTGCTGGCGTCGAATCCAGCAGCTCGAACAGGGCGGCGTCATCCGGGGCCGCGTCGCCCTGCTCGACCGCGCGGCGCTCGGCCTCGACGTCACGATCTTCGCGCACGTGAAGCTCTCCACGCAGGGACGCGACGCGATCGCCGCATTCGCGGAAGCCATCCGCGAGCGTCCCGAGGTGCTCGACTGCTACACGACGATGGGCGAGTGGGACTTCATGCTTCGCGTGGTGACGCGCGACATCAAGGCCTACGAGGCCTTCTACCTCGACCACCTCTCGAAGCTGCCGAACGTGCAGTCGATCAACTCGTCGGTCACGGTGACGGTCATCAAGGAAACCACGGTCCTGCCGATCGGGTGAAGCAGGCGTCCGGCTTCTGGTAACTTGCGTCGACTGAGTTGGGGGACGACTCGATGACCCTGGTGCTGCAGCTCACGTGGCTCGCAGTCCCGGTGATCGTGTCCGGCCTCGTGCACCTCATGGTGCTGAAGCTGGACCTGCTGCCGGGGCTGCGCGTGCTGCCGATCGACGGCGGCGCGACTTTTCGCGGCAAACGCGTCTTCGGCGCCAACAAGACCTGGCGCGGCGCGGTCATCACGATCTCGACCATGAGCCTCACGGCCTGGGCGCTCGCCGGGTTGCACGCGTGCTGCCTCCACCTGCCGACCCTGGTGCCGTTCGCCGAGACCCATCCGCTCGCGTGGGGAATCCTGCTCGGCACCGGCTACATCGCGGGCGAACTTCCCAACAGCTTCGTGAAGCGACAGGTCGGCATCGGCCCCGGCCGAAGCGGGTCGGGTCTCGTCGGCCGCGTGTTCTGGGTCGTGGACCAGCTCGACAGCCTCGCCGGCATGCTGCTCTTCACCTGGCCGGTCTGGCATCCTCCTCCCGCGCTCGTGCTGCTGCTCGTCGTCATCATGCTGGTGGCGCATCCGCTCGGCGCATGGATCATGGTGCTCTTCGGACTGAAGGATCGCGTGGGATGAATCGCCGCAATTTCTTTCACCTGGTCGCGGGCGCCGTGGTAGCCGCCCCCGCGCTCGCCACGGACGCGAAACCGATGCTCACCCGCAGGATCCCGTCGTCGGGAGAGGAAGTGCCCGTCATCGGCATGGGCTCGTCGAACACGTTCGACGTGGGAAGCTCGGCCGCCGACGTCGATCCGCTGCGCGACGTGCTGCGTGCGCTGGTCGCGGGTGGCGGCCGAATCATCGACACCTCGCCGATGTACGGGCGCGCGGAGTCGGTGCTCGGCGACCTCATTGCGCAACTCGAACTGCGACCGAAGCCCTGGCTCGCCACCAAGGTCTGGACGCGCGGCCGGCAGGCCGGCGCCGAGCAGATCGCAGAGTCGATGCGACGGCTGCGCACGGACCGGCTCGATCTCCTGCAGATCCACAACCTGCTCGACTGGCGCGAACACGTGCCGACGCTGCGCTCGCTGCAGCAGGCCGGCAAGGTCCGCTACTCCGGCATTACGCACTACCGCGCGGACGCCCACGAGGAGCTCGAGCGCGTGCTGCGCGAGGAGCGCTTCGAGTGGCTGCAGATCAACTACTCGCTGGCGGAGCGCGGGGCCGAGATGCGCCTGCTGCCGTTCTGCCGCGACCACGGCGTCGCGGTGATGGTGAACCGGCCGTTCGCGGACGGTGGCATGTTCGCGCGCGTGCAGGGAAAGGCGCTGCCGCCGTGGGCGGCAGAGATCGGCTGCGCCTCGTGGGGTCAGTTCTTCCTGAAGTTCGTCGTCTCGCACCCCGCCGTCACCTGCACGATCCCGGCGACGGCCAAGGCGCGCCACATGCAGGACAACTGTGCGGCCGGCCTCCACCCGATGCCCGACGCCGCGCAGCGTGCGCGCATGGCCGAGTACTGGGACAGCCTGTAGCCGGGTCCCGCGGCCTCAACCCGTGATCCGGCGCCAGAGGGCCCGACCGACGAGGCGCGCCTTGGTTCCGAGATCGAAGCGCTCGAGGTTGGTCTTCACGATGCCCTCGGTGAACCGCGTCCGCTTCGAGTAATCCACGGCCACGTCCACCAGCACCGGCCGGTGCGTCGCGGCCGTGGCAAACGCCTCGTCGAGCACGCGCCCGATGTCGGCATCGGAACCGAGCCTCAGGAACGCCGCGCCCGTGGCCTGCG
Source organism: Nevskiaceae bacterium (assembly GCA_037439865.1). Lineage (GTDB taxonomy): Bacteria > Pseudomonadota > Gammaproteobacteria > Steroidobacterales > Steroidobacteraceae > RPQJ01. The sequence goes on along the minus strand of JBBIVG010000281.1, from coordinate 569 downwards.
CGACGCCCGAGACGTCGAGCGGTCCGAGCACGGTGCAGGTCTTGCGGTTGTACGGGATCTCCTGGGCCTGCGCGATCTGCGCAAGCTCGCCGTCGTTGAACACGAACACGATCACACCGACCTTCTGCGCGGTCGCGGTTGCGAGCTCGAGCGCGGTCATGCGGAAGGCGCCGTCGCCCACGATGCCCACGACCTGCGCGCCTGGCCGCGCGAGCTTCGCGCCGATCGTCGCCGGCACGCAGTACCCCATGCAGTTGAAGTCCGTCGGCGAGATGAAGCCCCGCGCGTGATGGATCGGCATCAGCTCGGCGGCGAGGAAGGTGTGGTTGCCGTCGTCCACGACCACCGTCGCGTCGTCGGCCCGCCGCTGCCGCAGGCCCTCGAAGAAGCGCGCCGGGTTCACGCGGCCCTTCGAATCGTGCGCGAGCCAGTCAGCGCGATACGCGGCCTTGTCCGCCGCGATGCGGGCGGCGACGGCGGAACGACGCACGTCCGACTGCGGAACCGCGGGCATTTCGGCCAGCAGGCGATGCAGCACGGCCCGCGCGTCGCCCTCGAGTGCGACACGC
>JBBIVG010000280.1:0-4310 GCA_037439865.1 Nevskiaceae bacterium | reverse complement strand
TTCCTGCCACGCATGCATCGCGGCTTCCGATGCGTCGAGTTGCGCCGCCGAGCCCTCTTCCGCGGCACGCGCGGCGTCGAGGCTCGGTCCGAGTTCGGCGAGCACCGCCTCGAGGGCCGCCGCCTGCTCGACGTCACGCACGCGATGAGCGCTCGCGTCCTGCAGTCCCTGCGCGATCTGATCGAGTTCCTGGCGCTGGCGGCTGCGGATCTCCCGGGCGTGCTCGATGGCCTGCTCGGTGCGCGAGATCTCCGCGCCCACCTGGTAATAGCGGCCCTGCACTTCGCCGAGTACCTCGGCGTGGGCGTCGTGGTCGCTCCGCGCGCGCTCGATGGCCGCCTCGACCGACCGCTGCTCGGCGAGGGCCGACTGCAGGGCCAGGTCGCGTTCGCCGAGAATGGCCTGCCGGGCGCCGGCTTCGGTCTCGACCTCGCGCAGCCGCAGGGCGAGGAGTTCCGCCTGCAGCTGGCGCTCTTCCTGCTTCAGGGCCTGGTAACGGCGCGCGGTCGCCGCCTGCCGCTGCAGGTGCCGGAGCTGCTTTTCCACTTCGTCGCGCAGGTCGCTCAGGCGCGCGAGGTTCTCGCGGGTGTGCGCGATGCGGCCTTCCGTCTCGCGACGCCGTTCCTTGTACCGCGAGATGCCCGCCGCTTCCTCGATGAAGGCACGCATCTCGTCCGCCTTGGCGTCGATGACGCGCGTGATCATGTTCTGCTCGATGATCGCGTAGCTGCGGGAGCCGAGGCCGGTGCCGAGGAACAGCTGCGTGATGTCCTTGCGGCGGCAGCGGACGCCGTTCAGGAAATAGGAGGACTGCCCGTCGCGCGAGACGACGCGCTTCAGGGACACCTCCGAGTAGCCGGCGTATTCGCCGCCGAGCTTGCCGTCCGAGTTGTCGAACACGAGTTCCACCGACGCATGGCCGACCGGCTTGCGGGAACCCGACCCGTTGAAGATGACGTCGGCCATCGAGTCGCCGCGCAGGTGCTTGGCGGACATCTCGCCCATGACCCAGCGGACCGCGTCGATGATGTTCGACTTGCCACAACCGTTCGGTCCGACGACGCCCACCAGGCTGCTCGGGAAGCTGATCGCTGTCGGGTCCACAAATGACTTGAATCCGGCCAGCTTGATCTTGGTCAGGCGCATCGTTCACCCACGGTCAGGGGGTCTCGGGAAAGAAGCGCGAAGTGTAAAAGAAAGTGGGCGGCGTCACAGCACTCCGGGCCGCCGGACAGGCCGCTGCCGACGGTCCCGACCGGCCGCGCCAGGCCGGGTGGACCAGCCGCGGCGGGTCTGTATAATCCCGCGTCCTTCGACATCCCGCGGAGTCCGTAGATGCCCGTCAAGAAACCGTCTGCAAAGGCGACCAAGGCCAAGAAGACAGTTTCTGCCAAGCCGGCTGCCAAGGCGGCAGCGAAGCCCTCGGGCAAGGCTGCGCCGAAGGCCAAGGCCGCGCCCGCGAAAGTGGTCTCAAAGGCCGCCGTGAAGGCGGCCGTGCCCAAGGCTCCGCCGACCAAGGTTGCAGCAAAGCCCAAGGCTGCGGCTGCTGCGCCCGTCCCCGCGCCGGCCCCGGCGGCGGCAAAGCCCGCTCCCGCCCCGGTCGCGAGCGCCAGCCTGCTCGCAGGCCCGCGCAACGTCGAGCCGTACGTCCCGCGCAAGGGCGAGGAGTACATGAGCAAGGAGCAGCTCGAGCACTTCCGAGGGATCCTCTCCACGTGGAAGCAGGACCTCATGCAGGAGGTGGACCGAACGATGCTCCACATGAAGGACGAGGCGGCGAATTTCCCGGACCCCAACGACCGCGCGACCCAGGAGTCCGAGTTCAGCCTCGAGCTCAGGACGCGCGACCGCGAGCGCAAGCTCATCCGCAAGATCGACGAGGCGCTGAAGCGCATCGAGGACGGCACGTACGGCTACTGCCTCGAGACCGGCGAGCCGATCGGGGTGAAGCGCCTCGAGGCCCGTCCCGTCGCCACGCTGAGCGTCGAGGCCCAGGAACGTCGTGAGCGGCGCGAGAAGCAGTTCGGCGACCGCGACGACTGGTACCGCTGAGCCCGCGCGCCCCTATCGGGGGCGATTCGCGCCTTCCCCGACCGGTCCCTTGCACTTCGGATCGCTGGTGGCGGCCGTCGCCAGCTGTCTCGAGGCGCGCATCCGTGGGGGTGAGTGGCTGGTCCGCATCGAGGACCTCGATCCGCCGCGGGAGCGGGCCGGCGCGGCCGACGCCATTGTCTTCGCCCTCGAGCGCCTCGGCTTCCGATGGGACGGACCCGTGTTGCGGCAGAGCACGCGCTCGGCCGCCTACCGGGCTGCGATCGAGCGACTGCGGCACGACGGCCGCATCCGGGAATGTCCGTGCTCACGGGCGGCGCTCGCGGCCCTGCCCGAGAATCGGGGTCGTGCACCGGGCGATGAACTCTTCCACCCGGCTGCCTGCCTTGCATCCGTCGACAACCCGGCCGACGGCGTGGCGTGGCGCCTGCGCGTGCCGGACCGGTCCATCGAGTTCGTGGACCGTGTCCAAGGCCGGCAGGTGACCAACCTGGCACGGACCGTCGGTGACTTCGTGTTGCGCCGGCGGGACGGCCTGTTCGCGTACCAGCTGGCGGTCGTCGTGGACGACGCGGACCAGGGCATCACGGACGTGGTCCGGGGCACGGACCTTCTCGCGAGCACGCCGCGCCAGATGCTGGTCCAGGAGTGTCTCGGTTTGCCGACGCCGACGTACATGCACGTCCCACTTGCCGTGGACGCCGGCGGCCTTAAGCTCTCCAAGTCGGACGACGCGCCCGGGCTGGCGCTCGCCGAGCCGTCGACGCAACTGGTGTCGGCGTTGGAATTTCTCGGACAGGGGCCGCCGCCGGAGCTGGCGCGTGGTACGGTCGCGGATGTGTGGGAGTGGGCGGTCCTGCACTGGGAGCCGGCAAGACTCGCCGGGCAGATGACGCGGCGGACTCCCGATGACGTTTTGCGCCTGAAGGCACAGGAAGACAGGTAATGACGACCAGAACGAAGACCAAGCGGGCAAAAGGCGGTGCGCACGGCAACGAGGGCGGCAGGAACGTGCCGCGCGTGATCCGCAAGTACCCGAACCGCCGGCTCTACGACACCGTCGAGAGCCGCTACGTCACGCTCGCCGACATCCGGCGGCTGGTCGTCGAACGCGTGGACTTCGTCGTGCTCGACCGCAAGACCCAGCAGGACATCACGCGCAGCATCCTGCTGCAGGTCATCGCCGAGCAGGAAGGCGGCGGCGAGTCCCTCATGACCCGCGACTTCCTGTCACAGGTGATCCGCAGCTACGGGAGCGGCCTGCAGGACTTCGTCGCGCGCTACCTCGACGAGAGCCTCCAGCAGTTCGCGAAGGAGCAGCGCGATTTGCGCGACCGCTTCAAGAGCGTGGTCGGCATCGACCCGCTCGAGACCGTCACCGCCGTGGCGCAGAAGAACTACCAGCGATGGAAGTCGCTGCAGGAGGAAGTCTTCAGCCGCCTGCCCGGGCCGTTCGGACGCAGCGAGAAGGACTGAGCAACCGCGGATGGTGATCAGCGGATAGCGCTCAGCGGATCGTCGGAAAAAGAAAGGCCGGCAATGCCGGCCTTCCTCACCATCGGCTGACCGCCTGCTTCAGGCGTCGACGTTGCGCATCGACAGGCGTACGCGGCCCTGGCGATCGACTTCGAGCACCTTGACGCGCACGACGTCGCCTTCCTTGAGCTTGTCGCTCACGCGCTCGACGCGCTCGTCCGAGATCTGCGAGATGTGCACCAGGCCGTCCTTGCCCGGCAGGATCTGCACGAAGGCGCCAAAGTCCATCAGGCGCACGACCTTGCCCTCGTAGACCGCGCCCACCTCGACCTCGGAGGTGATCAGTTCGATGCGGCGCTGGGCTTCGCGCCCGGCCGCGCCGTTGACCGACGCGATCTTCACCGTGCCGTCGTTCTCGATGTCGATCGTCGTGCCCGTCTCCTCGGTGATGGCCCGGATGACCGCACCACCCTTGCCGATGACCTCGCGGATCTTCTCCGGGTCGATCTTCATCGTGATGATCGTGGGCGCCCACTCCGACATCTGCGGGCGGGCCTCGGTGATGACCTTCGCCATCTCGCCGAGGATGTGCAAGCGGGCCTTGTGGGCGTGCTCGAGCGCGACCTTCATGATCTCGCGCGTGATGCCCTCGATCTTGATGTCCATCTGCAGCGCGGTGACGCCGCCCGAGGTGCCGGCGACCTTGAAGTCCATGTCGCCGAGGTGATCCTCGTCGCCGAGGATGTCGGTCAGCACGGCGAAGCGGTTGCCTTCCTTGATCA
>JBBIVG010000279.1:0-4320 GCA_037439865.1 Nevskiaceae bacterium | reverse complement strand
CCGACCGCGGCGGTGTCGCCGGCGACCGTCCGCGTGACGACGGCCTCCGAGGCGGACCTGGGCTCGATCCTCGGCTGGGGATTCCCGGCGTGGACGGGAGGCACGCTCTCCTACATCGACATGATCGGCATCCAGAAATTCGTCGCCGAGTGCGAGCGGCTGGCGAAGCGCTACGGGAAGCGGTTCAAGCCGTCGAAGTGGCTGAAGGCGCGGGCGGAGCGGAACGAGTCGTTCCACGGCGGCGCGAGCAGTCAGAAGGCCGCTTAGGGCGCAGTGAGCGGCAGTGACGGTCGGGTTCCGGAGGTATCTCGCAGGGACGTCGTGAACCCGTCCATGAGGACTCCGTGCGCAGCGTCCATGCTGCGCACGGCCCTGCGAAAGACTCGAGTCCCCGACCGCGCGTCGCCTCCGTGCGCCTCGGCCTCATGTGGCTGTGACGCGCTCGCGTCGCTGTCCGACACTCAACTCAACCGAGTCCCCAACGAGTAATCCTGTATGCCGATTCCTGCTGCCTTCCGCGATCGCCTGAGCCTGCCGGTGATCGGGTCGCCGATGTTCATCGCTTCCACGCCCGAGCTCGTGATCGCGCAGTGCAAGGCGGGGATCATCGGATCGTTCCCGGCGCTGAACGCGCGTCCCCCGGCGCTGCTCGACGAATGGCTCGCCCGGATTCGCGAGGAACTCGACGCCTATGCCCGTGCGAACCCGGACAGGAGGGTGGCGCCATTCGCGGTCAACCAGATAGCACACGCGAGCAACGATCGACTGGCGCACGACATGGAGGCGTGCGTCAGGCACGAGGTGCCGCTCATCATCACGAGCCTGCGCCCGCCGCGCGAGATCGTGGAGGCCGCGCACTCCTACGGTGGCCTCGTATTCCACGACGTGATCAACGTGCGTCACGCGCGCAAGGCGGTCGAGCAGGGCGTGGACGGCATCATCGCGGTCTGTGCCGGAGCGGGCGGCCATGCGGGCATGGCGAGCCCGTTCGCACTGGTGCGCGAGATCCGCGGCTTCTTCGACGGCACCATCATCCTGTCGGGGGCCATGAGCAGCGGGTCCGACGTGTTCGCGGCGCTCGCGCTCGGCGCGGACATGGCCTACATCGGTACGCGCTTCCTCGCGACGACGGAAGCGAACGTTCCGGACGGTTACAAGCAGATGATCGTGGACTCGTCGTCGGACGACGTCGTCTACACGTCGCTGTTCACCGGCGTGAAAGGCAACTATCTCGCGCGCAGCGTGGTGGCGGCCGGGCTCGACCCGGCGCACCTGCCGGAGGCCGACAAGTCGACCATGAACTTCGGGTCGGGCGGCAACATGGAAAAGAAGGTGTGGCGCGACATCTGGAGCGGTGGCCATGGGGTGGGCAACATCCACGACGTGCTGCCGACGGCCGAACTCGTCGCGCGCATGATCGGCGAATACGAGGACGCCCGGCGCCGGCTCGCCGGCGCGGTCGCCTCGGCGACCCGCTGACAGCAAAATCGGTGCCTGGCACCGATTTTCTGCGCCGCTCGCGCGTCTACTTGCGGGTTTCCGCCTGGCGAGCGACCGCTTCCGCGCGCGCCTTCACGGCCTCCGGATCGCCGAGATACCGGCTCGAAACCGGCTTCATGTGGGAGTCGAGCTCGTAGAGCAGCGGCACGCCCGTCGGGATGTTGAGCTCGACGATCGCCGAGTCCGACATGTTGTCGAGCATCTTGACCAGCGCGCGCAGGCTGTTGCCGTGCGCGGCGACCAGCACGTTGCGGCCGGAGGCGAGTTCCGGGGCGATGCGCGCATTCCAGAAGGGCAGCACGCGCGCCAGCGTACCCTTCAGCGACTCCGACGCGGGCATCTCGCCCGCAGGCACGCCCGCATAGCGCCGGTCGAAGCGCGGGTTCTGCGGATCGTTCGGGTCGAGCGGCGGCGGCGGGATGTCGTAGCTGCGGCGCCAGACCTTCACCTGCTCCGCCCCGTGTTTCTCGACGGTCTGGGTCTTGTTGAGTCCCTGCAGCGCGCCGTAGTGGCGTTCGTTCAGGCGCCAGGTGCGCTCGACCGGCAGCCACATCAGGTCCATTTCATCGAGCGCGATCCAGAGCGTGCGGATCGCGCGCTTCAGGACCGACGTGAACGCGATGTCGAAGGCGATGCCCTCGGCCTTCAGCAACCGGCCGGCCTCGATGGCCTCACCGCGGCCCTGCTCGGACAGGTCGATGTCGATCCACCCCGTGAACAGGTTCTCGAGGTTCCAGATGCTCTGGCCGTGGCGCAGCAGTACCAGTTTGCCGGTGCTCATGTGGGTCGGGTGTCGGGGAAGGGTGCAGTTCTTATAGCAACGCGGCGGGTCGGCGGCCAGACGGGAAAGCCGCGACGCTCACGCGGGCAGGTGTCCGTCGATACCGTGCTCGCAGCGCGTCCGGCCGGACCGCAGCGTCTCGAGCCAGCGCCGCCGGTTGGCGCCGACGCCGTGGCGCGCGGCAGGCGGGTGGGCGAGGTGAAACGCGATCGCGGCGAACAGCAGCGTCTGGCGCCTGACGCCCGCGTTCTCGAGGCGGGCGCAGAGTTCCTTGTCCTCGTAGCCCCAGCTGCAGAGGTCTTCGTCGAACCCGTTGGCGGCCAGGAGATCGCTGCGCCAGAATCCCTGGTTGCAGGACTTGATGGACGTGACGGTGCCCGCGGGACCGCGGACCAGGGACGTCAGCGCCGGCGCGCGAATGGCGTACGAGCGCCGCAGGCCACCGAGCCCCGGGGACAGCGGGCCGGGCAGTCGTCCTGCACTCGCCAGCAAGGCCCGGGTCGCGCGCCCGTCGAGCAGGATGCGTACACCCTGGCTGTAGCGCCCGGGGCGGGCGAGCGCGACGTGATCCGCGACGAAGTCCGCGTGGACCACCATGTCGCCGTCGAGCAGGACGAGATAGTCGCAGTCGCTCGCGGCAATGGCTGCATTACGAATCCGTCCGGCCCGAAAGCCCGCGTGCGGCTGCGTGACGTGCCGGACGGGGCAACGCGACGCCGACTCGAAGCCGTGGACCACGCGGGCCGTGGCCGGTTCCGACCCGTCCTCGGCCACCGTGATCTCGTCGGGCCAGCGTGACTGCCGCGCTACGCTCGCGAGCACGCACGCGAGCGCGTCCGGTCGATCGTGCGTCGTGACGACGAGTCCGCAGCGCATCACCTCTCGGCCACGACGAGCCGGCGTACCGCCTGCAGCGCCACCGACAACGACGCATAGTCCACGCCCGCCGGCTGCGACTGGATGTCGCCCGCGACACCCTTCGCATGCTGCGCCGCGGCCGCATGCTTTGCCTGCCAGCGGTCGAGCGCACGGGCCGGGTCGCGCTCGCGGGTTTCCTCGAGCACCCGCTGCACGAGCCCGCGGTGCGTCTCGTAGAGCGCCTCGCGCAGGCTGCCGCGTGCCACGGCGTGCCAGTGGCCTTCCGTGTCGAGCCCCTCGATCCGGCCCCGCATCCAGTCGAGCCCGAATGCCGAGCCGACGCCGAAGTACGCGTTGGCCGCAGCCTCGACCGACATCTTCCGGTTCTGCGCGAGTTCGACGATGTCGGGCGCGCACTGCAGCGCGGAACACGCCGCGATCTGGCGCGCGAGGCCCTGCGGCACGCCGGCCCCGACCAGTTCGGCGGCGCGCGTGTCGTAGCCCCCTCGCTCGAGGCCCTGGAGCCAGGCCGGCTGCGACGTGGCGAGTTCGCGGATGCCCGGGCGCAGGCGGCCCACCTGCATCTCGATCCCCAGCTCGCCGCGATGGCGCTGGATGAGCCAGTAGGTGACCTGGCGGATGAGCACGATCGTGTCGAGCACCATGGCGTACTGCACGGCCGCGGGCACCTTGTTGTCGAGGCGCTCGATCGACTGCCACAGCTCGCGTACGTCGAAGACCTCGCGCGCGATCGTGTAGGCGCGCGCGACCGTGGCAGCGTCGGTACCGGTGTCCTGCTGGGTGCGTGCGACGAAGGTCGGCCCCATGCGGTTCACGATGCTGTTCGTGGTCGCCGTCGCGATGATCTCGCGCCTGAGGCGATGCTCGCCGAGCAGCGACGCATAGCGCTGCGCGAGCCTTTCCGCGTACACCCGCGCAATAGTGTCGATCGGCCCGCCGGCAGCGCCGAACGGCACGATGCGCACGACCCGCGCAGGGTAGGGCTGCTCCTCTCCGAGCACCGGGAAGGCGCTCGCCGCGACCAGCGCGTCCCAGGCCTCCGGCTCCGGCGCGTCGCCGTCCGCGGGACGCGGCCGCTTCTCGACTTCCGGCTCGCCCTGACCCGCGGCCGTTCGACCTTCTGACCGGAGGTCAGACGTCAGACCACCGCGCCCCACGCG
>JBBIVG010000278.1:1333-4329 GCA_037439865.1 Nevskiaceae bacterium | reverse complement strand
CGCTTCCACCGCCGTCCGCCGCGTGCGGTCGACCGCGAGCACAGCGTGATCCGGATGCCGTCGTACGAGCAGGTTGCGGACGACCCCGTGCTCTACGCGCACGCATCGCGCATCCTCCATTCGGAATCGAACCCCGGCAACGCGCGCTGCCTCGTACAGCGGCACGGCGACGTCGATGTGTGGCTCAATCCGCCGCCCATCCCGCTCACCACGAAAGAGATGGATGGGATCTACGAGCTGCCGTACAGGCGCGTGCCGCACCCGGCGTACGGCGACGCGAAGATCCCCGCGTACGAGATGATCCGCTTCTCGATCGCGATCCAGCGCGGCTGCTTCGGGGGGTGCACGTTCTGCTCCATCACCGAGCACGAAGGCCGCATCATCCAGAACCGCTCCGAGGACTCGGTGATCCGCGAGATCGAGACGATCCGCGACTCGGTGCCGGGCTTCACCGGCGTCATCTCGGACCTAGGCGGCCCGACGGCAAACATGTATCGCGTCGCATGCCGGTCACGCGAGATCGAAGCCGCGTGCCGCAAGCCGTCCTGCGTGTACCCGGGCATCTGCCCGAACCTGGACACGGACCACTCCGCGCTCATACGTCTCTATCGACGCGCGCGCAGCCTGCCCGGCATCAAGAAAGTGCTGATCGCGTCGGGCGTGCGCTACGACCTCGCGATCGAGTCGCCCGAGTACGTGAAGGAACTCGCGCAGCACCACGTGGGCGGCTACCTCAAGATCGCGCCCGAGGCCATCTCGGAAGGCCCTCTGTCCAAGATGATGAAGCCGGGCGTCGGCACCTACGATCGATTCAAGGAACTCTTCGACAAGTACTCGAAGGAAGCGGGGAAGGAGCAGTACCTCATCCCCTACTTCATCGCCGCGCATCCCAGCACGACCGACGAGGACATGCTCGAGCTCGCGCTGTGGCTCAAGAAGAACGGCTTTCGTGCGGACCAGGTGCAGGCGTTCCTGCCGTCACCGATGGCGACGGCTACCGCGATGTACCACAGCGGGAAGAATCCGCTGCACAAGGTGACGCGGACATCCGAGCCCGTGTTCATCCCGAAGGGCATGCGCCAGCGCCGGCTGCACAAGGCGTTCCTGCGCTATCACGACCCGAACAACTGGCCGCTGCTCCGGGAAGCGCTGCGGCGCATGGGACGCGCCGACCTGATCGGCAACGGCAGGCAGCACCTCGTGCCGACGTACCAGCCGATCGGCACCGGCCGCGCGCACGAGGGCAAGCGCGCGCCTTCGAAGCCATTCCGGACGCAACACACGGGGTTACCGAATACCCCGCGCGGACCGCACAGCGCGAAGCCGCGCGGCCGTTGATCAGCCCTTGGTGTCGCGCTTCGCGCGCTTCTCGGCGCGCTTCTCTTCCTTCGTCTTCTGGGGTTTCTTCTTCGTTTCCTTCTTGCGGTCCTGGTTATGGCTCATGGGTGCTCCGGGGTGGGTGGTTCAACCGATCGCCCGCATTTCCTCGGGCGTGATCTTCAGCGCCGCCGCCGCGACGTTCTCCTCGAGATGCTCGACCTTCGACGTGCCCGGGATGGGCAACATCGCCGGCGAGCGCGCGAGCAGCCACGCGATCGCGGCCTGCGGGAACGACACCTTGTGGCCAGTCGCCCACTGCTCGAGCGCGGCGCGCGAACCGGCGTGCGAGTCGCGCGGGCTCTGTGACAACGGCGACCAGGGAATGAAGGCGAGTCCGTCCCGCTCGCACACGGCGAGCACGGGGTCCGAGGATCGGTCCGAGACGTTGTAGCGGTTCTGCACCGACACGATCTCGACGATCTTGCGCCCTCGCGCGAGCTCGTCCACGTTGAAATTCGAGACCCCGACATGGCGGATCTTGCCTTCCTTCTGCAGCTTCGCGATCTCGCCGAGCGAATCCTCGAGCGGCACGGCAGAGTCGATCGCGTGCAACTGGTAGAGGTCGATGCGCTCGACGCGCAGTCGCTTCAGGCTCGCTTCGCAGGCCTCGCGCAGGTGCTCGGGACGACCGTCGCGCACCCACTTGTCGGGGCCGGGCCGGACGATGCCGCCCTTGGTCGCGATCACGAGGCCCTTGGGATACGGATACAGCGCCTCGGCGATGAGGCGTTCGCTCACTTCGGGCCCGTAGGAGTCCGCCGTGTCGACGAAGTTCACGCCGAGTTCGACGGCACGGCGCAGCACACGCTTCGCTTCGTCGATGTCCGGCGGGTCGCCCCAGATCCCGGCCCCGGTGATGCGCATCGCGCCGAAGCCGAGGCGATTCACCGTCAGGTCCTTGCCGATCGTGATCCGGCCTGCCGCAGCCGCCGGAGCCGATGCGGCACCCTTCGAGGTCGCCGCACCGTTGGCCGTTCCGACACCGGCGAGCGCGATCCCGGACAGCAGCGCGCCGGCCTGCACCAGCACGTCGCGGCGAGTGATTTCGTTTGCCTGCATGACGACGCTCCGTCGTAGGGGTTTCAAATATACCGCCGGACCGGCTCGGTGGCAGCGACCTGTCCGCGTCGCCGTGCCGACGCGACCATCAGCGGGTGATCGCGGCGCTCTTCACGAGCGCCCAGACTCGCATTCCCGGCGCGAGCCCGAGCTCCGCCGCCGATCGCCGCGTCACTCGCGAGAGCAGCAGGCTGCCCCCAACCTGCATACGGACCAGCGCCTGTGACGGCGAGTTCCGCGCCTCGCTCACGTCCAGCACGCGTGCCTCGAGGATGTTCAGCACGCTGATCGCCTCCGGGCGCCGCAGCGCCAGGCTCACGTCGCGGGCGCGTATCTGCACCCGCACCTGGGTGCCGGCGGTAATTTCGCCCGCCGCGATCCACAGATCGCCTCCCTCGAAGCCGACGCGCGCCAGGCCCGTCGCGGGATCGACGACCTCGACGCGGCCCGCGACCACGCTCTCCGCGTCTTCTTCCTGGGCGAACGGCAGGCGGGGATCGCTCAGGACCTGCCACACCGGCCCGTCCGCGGCGATGCGCCCGGAATCGAGCCACAGC
>JBBIVG010000278.1:0-1314 GCA_037439865.1 Nevskiaceae bacterium | reverse complement strand
GCCAGCCGCGCCGCCTCGCGCAGGTCGTGGCTCACATACAGGCAAGGGATCGGCAGCGACTCGAGGACGCGCTCCAGCGCACCGAGCACGTCCGCGGTGGCGACGACGTCGAGCGCCGACACAGGCTCGTCCAGGAGCAGCAGACGCGGCCGTCCGAGCAGCGCGCGCCCGATCGCGACGCGCTGGCGCTCGCCACCCGACAGGTTCGTGACTCCGCGGTCGAGCAGCTGCGCCAGGCCGAGATCGGCCGCAATCCGGCCGAGGTCGGTCGGGCCGGGCCGGCCGCCGCCGCGCCTCGCGCCGTACTCGAGGTTCTGCCGGACGCTCAAGTGCGGGAACAGGTGCGCGTCCTGCATGACGAATCCGGCACCGCGGCGATGGGTCGGCACGTCGATCGGGCGCGAGGCATCGAACCAGGGTTCGCCGCCCCAGCGGATGTGCCCGCTGTCCGGTCGCTCGAGGCCGGCGATGCACCTGAGCAGCGTCGTCTTGCCCGAACCGGACTTCCCCGAGAGCGTCGTCACGCCACGATCCCCGAGCTCGAAGGCCGCCTCGAGCGCGAAGCCTGCCCGATGCAGCGCAATGTCGATGGCGAGTCGCGTCACGGCCGCGCCAGCTCCCGCGTGCGCTTCGAGGCGTACAACGCGACCAGGATTACGAGCGAAAAGGCGACGAGGCCGAGCGAATAGACGTGCGCCGCGCGGTAGTCGAGCTGCTCCACGCGATCGTAGATCGCGATCGACAGGACCTGCGTCTCGCCCGGGATGTTGCCGCCGATCATGAGCACGACGCCGAACTCGCCGAGCGTGTGCGCAAATCCCATGACGGCCGCCGTGACGAGGCCCGACGTCGCGAGCGGCAGGACGACGCTGCGGAAGCGATCGAGCGGCGCGGCACCGAGCGTCGCCGCGATCTCGAGCTGTCCGGCCGGGATCGCCTCGAACGCGTTCTTGAGCGGATTGACGACGAATGGGGCCGAAAACAGCACCGAACCGACGACGAGGCCCGTGAAACTGAACACCAGCCGCAGGTCGAGCGCGCCGAGCAGCGGCGCGAGCGGTCCCTGCGGCCCGAGCAGCAGCAACAGGTAGAACCCGAGCACGGTCGGCGGCAGGACGAGCGGCAGCGCGACCAGCGCCTCGACGACGGGACGCGCGCGCGAGCGTGTCCGCGCCAGCCACCAGGCGAGCGGCGTGCCGAGCACGAGCAGCACGAGCGTCGTGGTCGCCGCGAGGCGCAGGCTCAGCCAGAACGGCGTCAGGTCGAGGGTGTCCATCGGCGGCAGACCGTCGCTAGGGATTCGGCACCGCGTAT
>JBBIVG010000277.1:0-4367 GCA_037439865.1 Nevskiaceae bacterium | reverse complement strand
GTTGCCGAGCGTGAGCGGCTCGTCGGCGGCACGCAGGTTCACCGGCACCGAGGCGCGCAGCACGAGCTCGTCGGTGTCGAAGCCCTCGTCGCGCAGGTAGCTGCCGAGCGCGCCCGCGACGGTGGACATCAGCACGTCGTTGATCGTGCAGTCGAGTGCCTTGCCGATGGTCTTCACCTCGTGCAGGGGAATCGGCTCGGCCCACGCGACCACCTTTCGCCCGGTCAGCCGGCCGCGCAGGGGCGTGTCGGGATCGTCCGGGAGCGCGAGCACCCTGGCGAACTCGCCGACCATGCTCCCGGCCTGGGCGGCGACGGTCGCGGCGTTCTGCGGGTGGAAGACCTGGTGGATGCCGCCCTCGAGCAGCTTCGCTCCCTCCGCGAGAGCATGCTCGAGGACGTCGCCGCCGGGTTGCGCGAAACGCCCGATCCAGCTCAGCACCGGCAGCACGTCCGGGTGGGCGGGCCTGCCGCGGCCCTTGCGACCGCCCGGCGGCGCGTGGCCCGCGAGGGCCGGGCCGGAATCCTGCTCGGTCATCGAGAGCAGCACGCGGATCATCGCGATGCCGTCCGCGTAGCAGTGGTGGACGCGCGTGATCCATGCGCTGCCACCGTTGTATCGCTCCACGAAATGGAACTGCCACATCGGGCGGCGGGGGTCGAGCGGCGTGCCCGCGAGGTCGGCGGCAAGCGCCTGCAGTTCGGCCTTGCCGGCCGGCCCGGGCAGGACGACGTTCTTCACGTGGGCATCGAGGTCGAACTCGGGGTCCTCGACCCACGACGCGCCGAGCGCATCGGCAACGGGGCGGTGCCGGAACCGGCTGAAGCACAGCAGGCGCTGCTCGATCATGCGGCGGAAGTCGGACGGGCGGATGGGCGTCGCGGTGGCCGACACGCCGACGATCATCATCACGTTGCCCGGGCCGTCCATGCGCAGCCACGCGGTGTCCACGCTGGACATGCGTTCATGTGAGGCCGTCATGCGTCGCTCCCCTCGTTGACCTTCTTCGGCCCGGCCCCTAAGGTAGCCCAAAAAGGGGCGCGTCCGCGGGGCGGCCCCGCTGTCACAGATCGACCGGGAGAGTTGCATGACCTATTTCGTCACCGGCGCGACCGGCTTCATCGGCCGCTTCCTGGTGCAGTCGTTGCTGCAGCGCGGCAAAGGCACGATCTACGTGCTCGTGCGGCCGAAGTCCATCGGCAAGCTCGACGAACTGCGCGAGTTCTGGGGCAAGGAGAGCGTGAAGCGCGTCGTGCCGATCAAGGGCGACCTCGCGTCGCCGAAGCTCGGCGTGTCGGCCGGCGACCTGCGCAAGCTGAAGGGCAAGGTCAGGCACTTCTTCCACCTCGGCGCCGTGTACGACATCGAAGCGAGCGCCGAGGCGATGCAGAAGGCGAACATCGTCGGCACGCAGGGCGCGCTCGACCTCGCCACCGCGATCAACGCCGGTTGCTTCCACCTCGTGAGCTCGATCGCCGCCGCCGGCCTGTACCGCGGCACGTTCACCGAGGACATGTTCGAGGAGGCCGAGGAACTCGACCACCCGTACCACAGCACGAAGCACGATTCGGAAGGCATGGTGCGGGCGAACGGCCGCCTCCCGTTCCGCATCTACCGCCCCGGCGTCGTGGTCGGGCACTCGCGGACGGGCTTCATCGACAAGATCGACGGACCGTACTACTTCTTCAAGGCGCTGCAGAAATTGCGCGAGTCCTGGCCGCGCGCGATCCCGCTCGTCGGCATCGAGGGAGGCTACATCAACCTCGTGCCGGTGGACTACGTCGTCGACGCGATGGTGCACCTCGCGCACGCCAAGGGACTCGACGGCCGCTGCTTCCACCTGACGGACCCCAAGGTGCGACGCATGGGCGAGGTGCTCAACATCTTCGCGCGCGCGGCGCACGCTCCGGAGATGGCGTTCCGCCTCGATCCGAAGCTCTTCGATCTCGTGCCGGAAGGCGTGCGCAAGACCGTCGAGCGCACGAAGCCGATCCAGAACGTGTTCGACCAGGTACTGCGCGACCTGCAGGTGCCGAAGTCCGTGCTCGAGTTCGTCAACTACCCGACCCGCTTCGACTCGACCGCGACGCAGAAGCTGCTCGCGAAGACGCGCATCCACGTGCCGCCGCTCGAGGACTACGCGTGGCGGCTGTGGGACTACTGGGAGCGCCAGCTCGACCCGGATCTCTCCATCGACCGCAGCCTCCGCGGCGCCGTGAAGGGCAAGGTCGTCGTCATCACGGGCGGGTCGTCGGGCATCGGCGAGGCCGCCGCGATCCGAATCGCCGAGGCGGGCGGCAAGGTCGTCATCGTGGCGCGCGACGAGGAGAAGCTCGCCGAGGTCCGCAAGAAGATCCAGGACGGCGGCGGCTTCGCGAAGACCTACTCGTGCGACATCACGGACTACGCGGCGAACGACAGGCTGGCGCGGGACATCCTGAAGGAGTTCGGGCAGGTGGACGTGCTGGTGAACAACGCCGGCCGGTCGATCCGCCGTTCGCTCGCGCTCTCCTACGATCGCTTCCACGATTTCGAGCGCACGATCCAGCTGAACTACTTCGCCTGCGTGCGCCTCACCATGAACCTGTTGCCCTCGATGACGGCACGCAAGCAGGGCCACGTGATCAACGTGTCGTCGATCGGCGTGCTGACGAACGCGCCGCGGTTCTCGGCGTACGTCGCGTCCAAGGCGGCGCTCGAGTCGTTCGCACGCTGCGCCGCCTCCGAGTTCCACGACGAGGGCGTGCACTTCACGATCATCAACATGCCGCTGGTGCGCACGCCGATGATCGCGCCGACCAAGATCTACGAGGAGATGCCGACCATCATCTCGTCGGAGGAGGCAGCCGACATGATCGCCGACGCGATCATCCGCAAGCCGCAGCGCATCGCCACGCGTCTCGGCGTGATGGCGGAGATCATGCACCTCGTCATGCCGAAGATGTCCGAGGTCGCGATGAATGCGGCCTATCGAATGTTCCCGGACTCGGCGGCCGCCCAGGGCAGGAAGGAAGGCGGCGAGGCGCGTCCGCCGACACGCGAGGCGCTGATCTTTGCTTCCCTGATGCGCGGCATCCACTGGTAACGAGCCGCTGGACGGCAACGTCGGAAGCAGGGCGAGCGAGGCGACATGAGCGTGAGGTTGGGCTTGCGAATGGCGGCACTTTGCGCCGCCACGTGGCTCGGTCTCGCGGCCGCGGGAAGCGTCCACGCGCAGGCAGGCACTCCCGCGGCTCGCTCCGCGCAGAGCGACTGCCAGCGTGAAGCGGCGCGCCGCGGCTACACGGTGCTCGCGACCCGCAACTACCAGCAGTACAAAGACGGCTGGTCGCTTGATCTCCAGGCGCGCGACTACGCAGGACGGGTCTCGTGGGGTTCGTGCTTCGTCGAGACGCGCACGGGGGACGTGAGCCTCTACGGATTCGGCTGGGGCAGCGGCGGCGGGGGCGGCGGCAGCAGCGGCAGCCCCTACGAATTCAACTGCGCGTCCGTGGAAGGAAAGTACCGCGAGTGCCAGCTGCCGGTGAACGGCAGGGCGCGGCTCGTCAAGCAGAAGTCCGACGCGCCCTGCGTCGAGAGCCGATCGTGGGGCCAGCGCGGCGACCGCGTCTGGGTGGACAACGGCTGCCGCGCGAAGTTCGAGGTCGTGGTGGCGGGCGGTGGTGGAGGCAGCGCCGGCGGCGGGTACGTCGAGTGCCGCTCCGAGCAGCAGAAGTATCGCGAGTGCTCGATCGCGCGCGGCTACGTCGGGCGCCTGGTCGGCGACGATTCCGGCGGCAAGTGCCGAAATTCCGGGTCGTGGGGCACGCGCGACGGGCTCATCTGGGTCAACTACGGCTGCAAGGGTCGATTCGAGCTCCTGCGTTCCGGCGGAGGCAGTGTCGGCGGCGGCGGCGGAGGCTGGGGCGGCGACAACTCCGGCCAGCAGCAGCGAGCCGAAGTGCAGTGCCGGAACCAGGCGACGCGTGACGGCGTATCGGTCAGGTCCGTGACGCCGCCGCAGCTGCGCGGCAGCTTCTGGGAAACGACGGTGCAGGGGACGCGCGGTGGAACGAACGTGCGTGCGATCTGCCGTTACTACCCGAGCTCGAACCGGGCGGACCTCTTCTACGGCAACTGAGTTTCTGTCGCGAATCGCGACGAATGCAGCTGTCATCCCTGCGATCGAGCGTGTGATGATCCGCAGCCACCGACGAGCGGTGCGGCAGGGAGCCGCGCGATTCGCGGACGGAAAGGCGACATGGAAGTCGATGCGCTCACCATCACGGCGTTGCTGCTGCTCGTGGCCGCGCTCTGCGTTGCAGGCGTCACGCGCAGGCGGGCTGCGCGGCGCGCGGAGGAGGAGCGCGCCCGGGCCAGGGCGCGCC
>JBBIVG010000276.1:0-4412 GCA_037439865.1 Nevskiaceae bacterium | reverse complement strand
CAACGTCGCGGAGTACGCGAGCGACGTGGTCTACCGCATCGCGAACGTCTGCAACGCGCGCGGCATCGAGCACCCGGTGATCGTGAGCGAATCCGGCCGCGCCACGGCCGCGCACCACAGCCTGCTGGTGTTCGACGCGCTCGGCTGCTCGATGCTGGACAAGTTCCACGTCGGTGACCAGCTCGAGCAGGAAGTGAAGACGCTCGAGCGCGTGCCGCAGCCGGTGCAGGACCTCGTCGACGCCTATCGCTCCGTGGCCGACCGCCGGCTCGTCGAGTGCTACCACGACGCGCTGCAGGCGCGCGAGCAGGCGCTGCAGATGTTCAACCTCGGGCTGCTGAGCCTCGAGGCCCGCAGCCTCGCGGAGCGCCTCTACTGGTCGACCTGCGCGCGGATCCGCGACCTGTGCCGCCGTCGCGAGACCGTGCCGGAGGAACTGGAGGGGCTCGAGGGCATCCTGAGCGACATCTACTTCTGCAACGTGTCGGTGTTCCAGTCGCTGCCGGACAGCTGGGCCATCGACCAGCTGTTCCCGGTCATGCCCGTGCACCGCCTCGGCGAGCGGCCGACCCGCAACGCGGTGCTCGCCGACATCACCTGCGACTCCGACGGCAAGATCGACCATTTCGTGAACGTGCGCGAGACCAAGCGCACGCTCGAGCTGCACGAGCTGCGCGACGGCGAGCCGTACTACCTGGCGGCGTTCCTGGTCGGCGCCTACCAGGAGACGCTCGGCGACCTGCACAACCTCTTCGGCGACACGCACGTCGTGCACATCAAGCTGCACGAGGAAGGCGGCTGGTGGATCGAGGAGACGGTCAAGGGCGACACCGCGGCCGAGGTGCTGCGCTACATGCGCTACGACGTCGACCGCCTGCTGCCCCAGCTCGTGCGCGACTGCGAGCGCGCCGTGCGCGAGGGGCGGCTGTCGCTCGCGGAGAGCCAGGCGCTGCGGCGCTTCTACGACGGTGAGCTGAACGGCTACACCTACCACGAGCCGGACTGAAGTCGCGCGGTCGCGCTCAGCGGCCGGGCGAGCCGAGGACCGCTGCGTCGCGGAGCGCCTTCAAGTCGACCTGGCAGTTGAAGCGGTCGGCGGCCGGCGTCGATTCCTCGATGAAGCGCCGCACCGACGGCCCGGCTCCGCTTCGCAGTTCGGGCCACAGGCACGCATAGGACGGGGAACTGAGCACCGGTCCCCAGTTGTAGCCGAGGCGACTCACGGCGTCGGGCGGCAGCAGGCCCTGTTCGACCTGCAGCAGGACCGTCTCGAGCATGCGCAGGTCGGCCAGGTTCATTCGCCGCATCGCCTCCCAGTCGGCGAGGGTCCATCGCTTCACCGCCTCCGGATAGTCCGACTCCGTGTCCAGCCGGTTCAGCCGCGCGTCGAACGAACGGTGGAATTCCGAAGTCGCGATCCCGATGGCCTGGTACGCGGCGGCGCGCGCCTGGGTGTTGGCGTCGCGGATCTGCATGCCGACGAATGTCATCGAGCCGATCACGCCGAGCGCTGCAACGGTCTCTCGAACCGCGTCACGCGACCACATACGCACCCCCCGAGTGGAAGCCACTCCGCCTCACCCGCTGCCGATGCCGAACAGCACCAGTAGACCCATCACGAGGAACATGGCGCCGGCGATGCCGTGAACCACGCGCATCGGCAGCTTCTTCGCCGCCACCTCGCCGAGCAGCACGGCCGGCACATTCGCCAGCATCATGCCAAGCGTCGTGCCCGACACCACCGCCACGAGCGACGGGAAGCGCGCCGCGAGCGCGACGGTGGCGATCTGCGTCTTGTCGCCCATCTCGAGCAGGAAGAACGCGACCAGGGTCGTGCCGAACACGCCGAACCGGGGCTGCGGCTCCTGATCTTCGTCGTCGTCCAGCTTGTCCGGGATCAGCGTCCAGACCGCCATCGCGACGAACGACAGGCCGAGGATCCAGCGCATCGCGGTGGGCCCGATGACCGCGGCGAGCCACACACCGACGGCACCCGCCATGAAGTGATTGGCCAGCGTGGCGGCGAGGATGCCGAGGATGATCGGCAACGGCTTGCGGAACCGGGCCGCGAGCACGAGCGCGAGGAGCTGGGTCTTGTCGCCGATTTCCGCGAGGGCGACGACGCCGGTCGAGACCAGGAACGCTTCCAACACGGCACCAAGGCATCGGGCGCAGCAGCCCCGCCCCGGGCGGCGCGCATGATATCAGCCGCGACGGCGAACCCGGCCCAGGCGACCGTTGGCTGCTTCACCGCAACGTCCGGCCAGCACATAATCGCGGCTGATTTCGCCACGCCAACAGCCAGGGGAGCCGTTCATGGGTATCTCGTTCGCGCGCGGGACGCTGTTCGTCGCCGCACTCGCCGTCGTTTCCGTCGCATCCGCCGCCAAGCCCGGCAAGGCGCTCGATCTCGCCACGCCCGAGGGCGGCATCGAGGCCTTCCGCAAGGTGCAGTGCTCGACCGCCGACAAGACGCCCACCGTCTATTACTGGGTCGGCGAGACCTACAGCCGCGTCCCCGGCGAACCTGACAGGATGCTCTTCCGGTTCGAGGGAATGAACGTCCGCCAGTGCGTGACGGTGAACGACCCGGTCCGCGGCCAGGGCTTCCGCCAGGTGTCGCGCGAGGTTCTCTATTACCAGGACCCGGTGACGGGGCAGGTGCTCGACGAGTGGAAGAACCCGTGGACGGGCGAGACGGTCAAGGTGATCCACATCGCCAACGACCCGGTGAATTTCCGCGGCCCGATCTTCCCGAAGGGCGCGGACGGCAAGCCCTACAAGACCGACCTGAAGGTGATGGGCGACCACTGGTGGGGCACGACGACGGTGCCGCTCTTCTACAGGAACCCGCTCGCGGGCGACTACCAGGACTACGTGGGTGGCACGTACCACGCGACCGAGATGTTCAATTTCTTCGGCAGTGTCGCCAACCTGGCGAACCCGCAGACCACCTCCGCGGACGTGAGCGTCGCGTGGACGCGGATCTCGGACTGGCTGCCCTGGATGAAGATGCGGGGCCGCGCGGGTGAACTGTATTTCAACGGCGCCGGCGTGAAGCTCGCCAGCTTCGCCGACCTGCCGGAGGGGATGCGCCAGACGGTCGAGGCACGCAACCCGACGTTCAAGGAGCCGCCGCCGGTGGACGACCAGCGCCCGAACGAGACGAGCTGGACGTACTTCAAGAAGATGCTGCCCGCGCCGGACGGCAAGTAGCGAGACGGGTCAGGGGGGCGTTCTCCTGTTTCGCCGGAGGCCCTGCCGCCCGCGAAACAGGAGAATGTCCCCATTTTTTTGCGCTGCATCAATGATTTAGCTTGCAGTTGCTACCAATTCTCAAGTAGTCTAGGTCCTGCTCAGGATTCCAAGCACCGGACATCAGGCCGCCGCCCGACAGTTCTCCCGCGAGGTTCGACCTCCCTCCCTTCCGGTGCACCGCATTTGTCAGCCATCGTTCCATTCGCAGACGTTCGTCGCGCGGAGCTCGTGCATCCGCCGGCGCTGCGTTCGTTTCGCATGTGCCCGAGTGAGTGACCCTGATGACGACCCTTTACGTAGGCAACCTGCCCTTCAGCGCGACCGAAGCCGACCTGCGCAGCCTGTTCGAGCAGCACGGCAAGGTCGACTCGGTGAAGCTGATCAACGACCGTGAAACCGGGCGGCCGCGCGGCTTTGCGTTCGTGGACATGCCGTCGAGCGACGCGCAGAGCGCCATCGAAAACATGAACGGCTACGAGATGAGTGGCCGACAGCTCCGCGTGAACGAAGCACGCGAGCGGGCACCCCGTCCGCCGCGGGGTGGCGGTGGCGGTGGCGGCGCGAACTGGTAGGCGTCGGGACTCCGGGGCAGGCGACATGGACGATGGGGCAGCCAGGGCTGTCAGGCAGTCCTCAAATCCGGCGCTTTTTCCTTGACGGACATGACCTTGTGCTAAACTGCGCGCCGATCGTTGCCCGTACGTGTCTTGCAGGGCGCCTGCTGGCGCCTGGTTTGTTAAGCCGAGACGTCTTCGATCAGGTGACAGGAATAGCTCGGGCGCTGGCCTTGAAAAGGCTGGTGGCCCGCGGCGTGTCGGCTGTTTTGAGTCCTGTCGTTGTGTGTTGATTCTTTTTTGTAGGATGTTCGAATGACCAAGATCTACGTGGGCAACCTGCCTTTCTCGGCCACCGAGAGCGAAGTGCGCGAGCTCTTCGCCCAGCACGGCACCGTCGAGTCCGTGGCCCTGCCGTCCGACCGTGAGACCGGCCGGCCGCGCGGCTTCGGCTTCGTGGAAATGCCGCAGGCCGACGCCCAGCGGGCGATGCAGGCCCTCAACGGCTTCAACATGGGCGGACGCCCCCTGCGCGTTAACGAAGCGCAGGATCGTCCCCGCACCGGCGGCGGCGGCGGCTCTCGCGGTGGTCGCCCGGGC
>JBBIVG010000275.1:0-4420 GCA_037439865.1 Nevskiaceae bacterium | reverse complement strand
AGTCGTTCATACCGTCGGCCTTGCCCAAGATCGCCAGGGTCCGGGAGCTGATCGACCGCAGCGGGCGCGAGATCCGCCTCGAGGTGGATGGCGGTGTGAAGGTGGACAACATCGGCGCGGTTGCGGCGGCTGGCGCCGACACGTTCGTCGCCGGCTCGGCGATCTTCGGAGCGAAGGACTACCGAGCGACCATTGCGGCGATGCGCGAGCAGATCGCTCGGGCGCGCTGAAACGAAATCCCCGGACCGAGTTTTTTAACCGCCAATGGCGGGCCCGGGTAACAGGCTCCGCCTGCGTCCGCCGTCGTTCCGGGCGCGTCCCGCGCCCGTCCACCGGCCCGCGTCCCCCTCGGCTTCGAGACTGAGTGCGCTTCCGCTGTATCTCGGACAAGCTCAAGGCAGCGGACGCTGCGGCCGCGGCACGCTTCCACGACCGGCCGGACCTGAACGACGTCGACCTACTCGCCCGGCACCGCCAGCCAGTCTCCCTCGCTGCCGATCGGCGAACCGGGCGGCACCTCGATGGCGCGCGCGTGCAGCGCCAGCAACTGCTCGAGCAGGCGCGGGTCGAGCAGTTGGCGCGACAGACTCGCGCCCCAGGCCCGTTCGGCGGGGCTGCCGTTGCGGTCGGCGAGCGCCAGCGCGGCGTCGGGGACGCGCTGGTCGAGCAACGCGGCGACGCCGGGCGTCGTCTGCGCGGTGCGCGACACCTGCGCCAGCGTGACCAGGGTGCGGTAGGCGATCCTGCGCGTCAGGTCATCGGTCCTGTCGGGCAGCGTCGCGGCCTGCAGCCGATCGAGTACTTCCTCGACGCCGAGCGCCGCGGGATCCTCGGCATGCTGGGCTTCGAGTCGCGCCAGCCGCGCCGGCGCGAGCAACGCCTGCAGGGTGACCTCGACGGCCGTGTCGGCTGCAACGAGCGGATCGAAGACGGTGCCGGTGGAACCGGCGAACAGTTCGATCTGGTATTGCCGGTTCTCGCTGGCATTGCGTGCCGCCGACAGCAACGGCACGAGCCGCTGCGGCACGCGCAACTGCTCGGGCGACAACGTGGCCAGCACGGCATCCAGCGCGGCGCGCTGCGCCTTCGGCGCCACCACCTGCGCCGCCTCGTGGCCACCGCCGTTGAGGGCATAACTGAGGTCGACGCCGCCGATCGCCTTGGCTGCCGCGACGACCTGATAGCGGTGCAGCAGCCAGATCGGCACGAAGCGTCGCCGCAGGTTGGCCATCGGCTCGCCGGGCGCGAGGTTGGCCAGGCCGAACTGCTCAATTGCGGCCTGTCGCACGTGCATCAGCCGGATCAGTTCGGCGGTCGGATCGGCTCCGTCGTCCCACAGCGACGCCCACGGCTGCGCAGTGTCCTCAGCGCGCGCGTTGTCGTCCGAGACGTAACGCAGGCCGGACGCGACGACGGCGCTCGCCTTGGCGTCGGCCGCGGCCTGGGCATCCTGGCCGGGCGGCGGCTCGCCGTACAGCCAGTCGACGGTGGCCCGGTCCCACCGGCCGAGGCCGGTGGCGTATGCGTTCACCAGGTCGGGACGGCCGTCGACCAGATCGATCCGCGGCGGCGGGTAATCCATGACCGAAGCGCGCTCCTGCGTGCTCGCAGCGAAGTTGTGCGCGAAACCGAGCGAGTGCCCGACCTCGTGCGCGCCGAGCTGCCGCAGTCGCGCCAGCGCGGCCTGCACGGGATCGTTGGGTCCGCCCTTGCCGAGGTTGCCGGCGCCGACCAGCCCCTCGAAGATCTGGATGTCCTGGCGAGCGCGCAGTGATCCGATCACGACCATGCCCTTGACGATCTCGCCGGTGCGCGGATCGACGATCTGCTGGCCGTACGACCAGCCGCGCGTCGCGCGGTCGACCCAGTTGACGACGTTGTAGCGCACGTCCATCGGATCGATGTCGGCCGGCAGCAGCTTGACCTGGAATGCATCGACGTAGCCGGCCGCGTCGAACGCATCGGCCCACCAGCCGATGCCCTGCATCAGCGCCGAGCGGATCGGCTCGGGCGCGCGCCAGTCGACGTAGAACACGATCGGCTTGCGGACGCGCGAACGCGCGGCGCCGGGGTCGAGCTTGTCGAGCCGGAACCGGTTGGCGAGGTCGCGCACGACATCGTGCCCGAGCGGCTGGTCGAAATCGACGACCTGGGTCGGGAACCCGCCGATGCGCGGATCGAAAACGCGCGGTTGAAATCCCGGAGCGGGCAGGCGGACGAAACTGTGATGAACGGTGAAGCTGACCTGATGCGGGTCCGGAGCGATGTTGGCCACTTCCTCGCCCGGCGACTTCGACTGGTAGGTCTGCACCGCGTTGACTTCGAGGTTGTCCGGGAACAGCTTGACCGAGCCCGGATCGGCGGCGCTGAGCTTCTCGTCGAGCGCGAACTCCGTGCCCGCGCCCCGGCCGCCGCCGACGCCGAACGTATCGTCGCTCTGGTCGAGCGCGCGGGCGATGCCGAGCACGTCGGTCGCAAGGAATCCGGACAGGTCCACGAGCATGCGGCCGTCCGGATACGTCGCCGCGATCTCGCCCATCCAGACGATCGACGTCGCGAAGTCGGGGCTCGCGGCGTCGGTCCCGCCGGCGGCCCGAAAGCGCGGGTTCTCGAATATCGCGGCGATCTTGTTGCCGTAGCGCCGGAAGGCGAGCACCTGGGTGTTGCCGATGCGGCCGCGGTCGAGGAAGGTCGGTGCCGAACCGAGCCCGGTCTGCAGCGATGTCGCGTAGAGCAACCGTGCCGACACGCCGTCGGCCTGCGCAGCCGGCAACGTGATGAGAATCCGCCCCGCCTGCGCGTCGACGTGCACGGGCAGCAAGCCTTGCTTTTCCAGCGTGTGCTCGAGAACCTTCTCCGGCGTCGCGGGCTCACCGCTCTGCGCGGGTGCGGCGCCCTGCGCCGGCTTCGCATGCAGCGGACCGGCGCCGCACAGGACGATGGCCAGCAGCGATGCGGTGATGGATTTGCTGGAAAAGACCGACATGGTCATTGCCTCGGGTGTGGCCACGGACGTTCGATGCCCTGGTACGGATCGGTCAACAAGCCGCCACAGACGCCGCTCGGGCGTCACGGCCGCAGATGCCTGCGCGCTGCTGCGGGCCGTGGCCGGATCGCCGCGGTCGCCGTGGAAACAGCATTTTTAGCAGACTGCAATCGATGCTGTACACCGTCGCCCGGCCGATGGCGCGCGCTCCAGCCGCAGCCTGCGACGGCGGAGCTGGCCCGGCCGCGCTTTCCTACGCTACCTGGCGGTCTTCCTGACGACGCCGGAGTTCTACTACACCGCGTCCGAAGACGGCATCCACTGGGAGCCCGCCCGAAAACTGGGCCTGCTGGCCTAGAACATTCCCGGTGCCCCGGCGGGTACGTGGCTCTGCTATCCGAGCCTGCTGAGTCTGGAGCAGCCGAACGATCGTACGACCACCGGCAGCGGTTACCTCTACTACTCGAGTGGCATCCTGAACGTGGCGCCGCACCACATGGAACGACGTGCGTTCGAGATTGTCGTCAACAAGTAGCCCGGTGAGTGCACCAGCGGCACCTCAAATGAAAAGGCCGCGGGGACGCCGCGGCCTTCACTGCACGACGGCAGTCGGGGATCACTCCTCGTCGTCATCCTCGTCTTCGTCGTCCTCGTCCACCGTGGCGGCCTTGCGCGCGCGGAGTGCGAGCGGCGAGGGCGCGCTCGGCTGGGCGGACATCGCCGCGGCCTTGCCCTTGAGCTTCGGGCGCACGCCGTACACGACCATCGTCTTGCCGCGCGCGGTGAGCAGGCCCTGCTCCTCCAGCACCTTCAGCACGCGACCAGCCATCTCGCGCGAGCAGCCGACGAGGCGTGACAGCTCCTGCCGGCTCACCTTGATCTGGGTGCCTTCCGGGTGCGTCATCGCGTCCGGTTCGTTGCAGAGGTCCATGATCGCGTGTGCGACGCGGCCGGTGACGTCCACGAATGCCAGGTCGCCGAGCTTGCGGTTGGTGCGGTCGAGGCGGCTCGCGAGCTGCGTGGCGAGCTCGAACAGCAGCGTCGGGCTCTCCGCCGCGATCTGTCGGAAGCGCGGGTAGGTCATCTCGGCAAGCTCGCAGGCGTTGCGGGTTCGCACCCAGGCGCTGCGCTGCGGCTGCTCGTTGAAGAGGCCCATCTCGCCGAAGAACTGGCCCTTGTTCAGGTAGGCCAGCACCATCTCGTTGCCTTCCTCGTCCTCGATCAGGACCTCGACCGAGCCCTTGATCACGTAGTAGAGGACGTCGGGCACGTCGCCCGCGTGGATCAGCACCGTCTTGGACGGCACCGTGCGGATCCGGCAATAGCTGAGGAACCGGTTGATTGCCGGAATATCGCTCAGTGGTCTCCCGCCAGTCTCCATGCGCTGCCCCGTGTTTATGTCAAACCCTGCGGATTTAATAGCAAGTGCGCGTC
>JBBIVG010000274.1:4051-4435 GCA_037439865.1 Nevskiaceae bacterium | reverse complement strand
GAGCCGCCACCGGGTCACGGCGCTCGTGCTGGTCGTCGTCATGCCCTTCTATGCGAAGCCGGGGTTGTACGCAGTGCCGGACGCGACCGACGTCGGCCGCATCTTCGGCGAGGCGCGACATCGCCTGCCCGACCGCCAGGTGCTGCTCGGGTGCGCCCGACCGCCCGGCATGCACAAGCGCGTCGTGGACGCCTACGCCGTCATGGCCGGGCTCGACGGCATCGCCTTCCCCGCCGACGGCGCGGTCGCGGTGGCGAACGCGATCGGTCGGCCCTACCACCAGGAACACGCCTGCTGCTCGATCAAGATCGGGGCCCCGCCCCGCGCGACGGCCGCCCGCACCTGTGCCGCCTGAGCCCGCTATCGCAAGGGAGCCGGAATAGA
>JBBIVG010000274.1:0-4014 GCA_037439865.1 Nevskiaceae bacterium | reverse complement strand
GCTTCCGAGGCACAAGCCGCGGACGGCCGTTCCTTCAATTCCTTCGCGAGCATGGAACCCCGCCCTCCCGTCGCCACGCCGGTCGAGGCGCGCAACGGCAAGCGCGTGAAGGAGGCGGCCGTGCCGCCGCAGGGCGTCTACCTGCCCAACAACAACGTGCTCACGCCGCAGATGCGTTCGCCGGAGTACGTGCAGATGTCCACCGCCGCGGCGATCACGCTCGGCGTGATGAGCGGCAAGATGCACCGCTGCGGCTGCACGCGCTGCCTGAACCTGCTGCTCACCTACCCGGAAGGCTGCCGCGCGAACTGCGCCTATTGCGGGCTCGCGCGGCACCGCGAGGCCGACCGCGACTACGCCGACCGCAACTTCATCCGCGTGGACTGGCCGGCCGTGCCGATGGCCGAGATCGTCGAGCGCGTGGCGCGCGACGGCGACCGGAGCCCCTTCCACCGCATGTGCATCTCGATGATCACGCACCCGCGCTCCGACGAGGACACGGTCTCGGTGCTGAAGGCGTGGACCTCGCGCATCGATCCCTCGACGATCCCGGTGTCGATCCTCTCGAACCCGACGACGATGGAGCGCGCCGACGTGCAGCGGCTGAAGGATCTCGGCGCGGACATCTTCACGGTCGCGCTCGACGCCGCGACGCCCGCGATCTTCGACCGCACCCGGGGCAAGGGCGTGCAGTCGCCGCACAAGTGGCAGAAGTACTGGGAAGTGCTGCAGCACGCCCGCGACATCTTCGGGCCGCGGAAATTCGGCGCGCACATCATCGTCGGCATGGGCGAGACCGAGCACGAGCTGCTCTCGCTGGTGCAGCAGCTGGTGGACCTCGGCGGCCACAGCCACCTGTTCAGTTTCTTCCCCGAGCAGGGCTCGCTCATGGACCACCTGCCCGCGACGCCGCGCGACCAGTGGCGGCGCGTGCAGCTCGCCCGGTACCTGATCGACTACGCGGGCGTGCGCGTGGAGCAGATGACCTTCGACGGCGAGGGTCGCGTCACCGGCTACGGGTTGCCTGAGGCGGAGGTCGAGAAGTTCGTGAGCGAGGGCGTCGCATTCCGCACGTCCGGCTGCCCGGGCAAGTTCCGCGACGACGTCTCGGCCTGCGATCGCCCCTACGGCGACTCCCCGCCGAGCAACATCGCGAGTTACCCGTTCCAGCCCACGAAGCAGGATCTCAGGAAGATCCGACGGCAGCTGAAAATCCCCGTGGTGCAGGGCTGACGGACCGTGGGGGGAACGTTCCGGGTCGTCGACACCGGCGTGCGCGAGGGGCGCTTCAACATCGCCCTCGACCAGGCGATGCTGGAGGAGCACCAGGCCGGTCACATCCCCGACACGTTCCGCTTCATGCGCTTTCCGCCGACGACCCTGATCGGGCGTCACCAGGCGCTGCGCCAGGAGATCGACGTCGAATACTGCCGCGCCCAGGGGGTTGGCATCGTGCGGCGCATCACGGGTGGCGGCGCGATCTATCTCGACGAGGGGCAACTCGGCTGGGGGCTCATCTTCCGTCGCAATTCGCTCGGTCCGGGCTCGCTCGGGGAGCTCGCCCGGGACATCTGCGTCGCCGTGGCCGCCGGGCTGCGCAAGCTCGGTGTCGAGGCCCGCTATCGCCCGCGCAACGACATCGAGGTGGACGGCCGCAAGATCAGCGGGACCGGTGGTTTCTTCGATGGCGATACGCTCATCTACCAGGGCACGGTGCTCGTCGACCTGGATCCGTCGGCCATGGTCGCGGCGCTGCGCGTGCCGCGCGCCAAGCTCGAGAAGCGCCAGCTCGACTCCGCGGCCCAGCGGGTCGTGACCCTGCGCGAATTGCTCGGACCCTCGACACCGGGGCTCCCCGCCATCCAGGACGCGCTCCTCGAGGCGTTCAGCGAGCGCTTCGAGCTGCAGTGGCACGCCGAGCCGCCGACCCTGGCGGAAGAAGCCCTCGCCTGGCGACACTACCGAGAGGAGATCGGCACCGAGGAATTCGTCGCGGAAGTGGATGACCCGGCGCACGACGCGGACTTCCTGGCCGGCAGCCACACGGGGCCGGGCGGCACCGTGACGACCTACGTGCGGCTCGAGGGCGCGGCGCGCAGGCGCATCGGCTCGGCGCTGATCACCGGCGACTTCTTCGTGGCTCCGCCGCGCACTGTGCTCGACCTGGAGGCCGCGCTGCGCGGGGCATACGTCGAGGACGCCGCAACGATCATCGAGCGGTTCTTCGTGGAGCATCCGATCAGTGCCCTGACCGTCACGCCGGCCGACTTCCGCGTGTCCCTCGAGGCGGCACTGGCCGCCGGGGTACGAACTTGAAGACGCTCAACGTCCTGCAACACACCTCGGCCGAGTACCTCGGGTTGATCGAGGACCACTTCGAGGGCCGGCGGATCCGCTTCCGCTACACCCGCCCCTTTGCGACCGGCGGCCGGGTCCCGAAACCCGGACAGTTGCTCGACGGCCTGGTGCTGCTCGGCGGCGGGCCGTGGGGCAGTGCCGGCGGCCGGAATGTCCCGACCCTGATCGAGGAGCTGACGCTGACCAAGGCCGCCCTGGCGAAAGGACTGCCCGTGCTCGGCATCGGTCTCGGTGCACAGCTTCTGTCCATCATGGCGGGCGGCTCCGTCGAGCAGACGGAGCTCGTCTTCGACGTCGGCCAGGCCCGCCGGGTCGATCCCGAAGCGCTCGGCGGCTTCCTGCCGGAGCGGTATCCCCTCGTCATCTACGGTCGTGACCGCCCGGTTCCACCGCCGGACGCGCGAATCCTCGCGGTGGACGCGGCAGGCCACCCCGCCCTTTTCCAGGTCGGCGCGAATGCGCTCGGCTTCACCGGACATCCCGGCATCAAGCCGGCGATCATCGAAGACCTGATCATGGAATTCGAGGAATGTCCGGCCGACCCGGGGCCGCGTCTCGAGAGGCTGCGCACTTTGCAGCGCAACATCGAGGATGCACTGGTACCGATCATGACCGGCGTGGTGAAGGTGCTGGGGCTGATGGAGTGAATCCGGCCGTCGAAGGTATTGCCAGCGGCCACCAAGTAAATTAGGGTGCCCTAATACATCAGCCGGAGCCGGGCCGGCTGCGGCACGTTGCGCCGCAGCATCCTGGAGGGAGAATCTGCAGCATGGCCAAGAAGCTCATCATCGTCATGGCGAACACCGATACCCGCAATGGCGAGGAACTCGGCGCGCCGATCTTCCAGGCCACCGTCGCCGCGGCGATGGAGTACGAGGTGGACGTCATCTGCACCGCCACCGCGGGCCGCCTCATGAGGAAGGGCGTGGCCGAGAAGCTGCACGTCAAGGAAGGCTCGCCGAAGACGGTGTACGACTTCATCAAGGACGCGGCGGAAGCGGGCGCGAAATTCTACTGCTGCTCGCCCAACCTCGACCTCTTCGACATGACGAAGGAAGACCTCATCCCGGAGTGCGCGGGCATCGTCGGCGGGGCGCACCTGATCGAGGAAGTGATGGAGAACGACGACGTCAAGGTGATGACGTACTGAACACGGCCGGGCCGAGGGCCCGCGGGGGAGTCATGGAACACGCTGGCACGCGCGTGCAGGAATTCATCGGCGATCCGGTCTCGGAGGCGCCGCCGGTCCCGCGCGAGAAGCTCGAGGCGATCTTCAACGACATCCAGTCGGACATGCGCTTCGACCACGAGCTGAACGGGTGCCTGAACTGCGGCATCTGCACAGCCACCTGCCCGTCCGCCCACTACTACGACTACAGCCCGCGCGAGATCGTGCAGCTCTTGTGGACCGAGAACCTCGAGGGCATCTATGACGCCATGCAGGAGAAGATCTGGGCCTGTGCCCAGTGCTATACCTGCGCGGCGCGCTGCCCGTTCCGGAATTCGCCGGGCGGCCTCGTGATGCTGATGCGCGAGGTCGCGATCAAGCACGGCATGGAGTCGGCCAAGAACGTGCTCAGGCCCTTCAGCCGCGTGATGCTCAAGCTCATCTCCACCGGTAACCAGCTCTCGCCGGACATGATCTCGAAGGACGGC
>JBBIVG010000273.1:0-4454 GCA_037439865.1 Nevskiaceae bacterium | reverse complement strand
CGCGATCCACGACGCTCGTGGGCGCGGCACCGTGGCTGAACACGTAGCTCAGCATGAGACTCGAGACGAAGAAAAGCGTCGCGAGCACCGCCGTCGTCCGGGACAGGAACGATGCCGAGCCGCGCGAGCCGAACACCGTGCCCGATGCGCCTGCGCCGAAGCCTGCGCCGGCATCCGCGCCCCGGCCTCGCTGCAACAGCACCAGGCCGACGATGGCCGCTGCGATCAGCACATGGAACACGACCGCAAGGGTCTGCAACCAACTCATGATTCCGAACTCTCTCCGATGTCAGTCCGCGGCTGCGCAGATGCGAGCGAACTCGTCTGCCTTCAGCGATGCGCCGCCGACGAGCCCCCCGTCGATGTCCGGCATCGCGAAGAGATCCCGCGCGTTCGACGCCTTGACGCTGCCGCCGTACAGGATCCTAACGGAATTGGCGATTGTACCATCGAGCGCGGCCACCTTGGCACGGATCATGGCGTGCACTTCCTGGGCCTGCTCCGGCGACGCGTTCCGGCCGGTGCCGATGGCCCAGACCGGCTCGTAGGCGACCACCGCCCTGGCGAGCGCGCCGACGCCCGTCACCGACAGGACCGCCTCGATCTGCCTCGCCACGACCTCCGTGGTCCGCTCACCCTCGCGCTCCTCGAGCGTCTCTCCGACGCAAAGCACCGGCACCAGGCCCTGCGACTGCACGGCGACGAACTTGCGGGCCACGAGAGCGTCGCTTTCGCCGTAGATCTGCCGGCGTTCGGAATGGCCGACCAGGACGTAATGGCAGCCGACGTCCTTCAGCATGGCCGCCGACACCTCGCCGGTGAATGCGCCCTGCGACTCCGCGCAGACCGACTGCGCGCCGAGACTCACGTCCGTGTCCTTCAGCAGGCGACCGACTTCCTGGAGGTAGACGTACGGCGGGCAGACCATGACCTCGGTCCGCGAGTCGGGCCGGACCTGGTCGAGCAACGCCCGGACGAGGCTCGCGTTCTCGGCGCGGGAGCCGTGCATTTTCCAGTTTCCGGCGACGAGGGGCTGACGCATCAGGGACTCCACCCAGGATCGCGACGGCACCCGGGTTCACCGAGGGGTGGCCGCGAAAGGCGCGCGATCTTAGCGGCGGGTAGTCCGGAAAGCAATTCGGGTCGGCTCACACCGCCTGCCGCACGACCTCGGCCAACTCGTTCGCGTGACGCTTCACCACGGGCTCGTCCCGCCCCTCGACCATGACCCGGATCAGGGGCTCGGTGCCCGAGGCTCGCAGGACGACGCGACCCGTCGAGCCGAGCGCCGCCTCGACCCGCTGCACCGCCTCCCGGATCACCGGCGACTTCCCTGGATCGACGCGCTCCTTCACCCGCACGTTGACCATGACCTGCGGAAAGCGCGGCATCCCGGCGGCAAGCTCGGCCAGCGACCTCCCGGTACGCTTCATCACGGCCAGGACCTGCAGCGCGCTCACGAGACCGTCACCGGTCGTCGTCCGGTCGAGGCAGAGCAGATGGCCGGAGGTCTCCCCGCCGAGCACGCCGCCGTGTTCCTTCAGCATCGCGAGCACGTAACGGTCGCCCACCGGCGCGCGCAGGAACGGGATGCCCTGCTCCTTCAGCGACAACTCGAGCCCAAGGTTGGTCATCACGGTCCCGACCACGGGTCCCTTGAGCGCGCCCTGTGCCTTGCGATCGAGCGCGATCACGTACATGAGCTGATCGCCGTCCACGAGGCGACCGAGATGGTCGACCATGACGAGCCGGTCGCCGTCGCCGTCCAATGCGATGCCGACGTCGGCGCCCACGCCCGCGACCGTGAGTTGCAGGAGCTCGGGCGCGGTGGAGCCACAGCGCAGGTTGATGTTGCGTCCGTTCGGCGAGCAGCCGATCGGGATGATCTCGGCGCCGAGGTCGGCGAGGACGCGAGGCGCCACCTTGTAGGCCGCACCGTTCGCGCAATCGACGACGACCTTGAGTCCCGACAGGTCCATGCCGGGCGGAAGCGTCGAGGCGCAGAACTCCTGGTAAACGACGCGCGACTTGTCGACGCGGGCGGCCTTGCCGAGCGCTATCGACTCGCGCGTCAACGCCGGGCTGTCGAGGTAGCCCTCGATCTGCTCCTCGAGCTCATCCGGGAGCTTGCTGCCCGTGGCGTCGAAGAACTTGATGCCGTTGTCCTCGTACGGGTTGTGCGACGCCGAGATCACGACGCCGAAGCTGCAGCCGAAGCGCTGGGTCAGGTACGCGATCGCCGGGGTCGGCAGTGGGCCGATCAGGCTCACGTCTACTCCCGCCGCAACGAAGCCGGCTTCGAGCGCGGCCTCGAACATGTACCCCGAGAGGCGCGTGTCCTTGCCGACGAGAGCCGTGCCGCCAGCGGGCGCGAGCACCCTGGCTGCGGCGCTCGCGAGCCGGAGCGCAAACTCGACCGTCATAGGTGCCTCGCCCACCCGCCCGCGGACGCCGTCGGTGCCGAAATACTTCCTGCCCATCGTCAACTGCCTCCCGAGGCGGCGCGCGCCAGCGCGGCCGCGACCTTGACCGCATCGACCGTCGCCGCCACGTCGTGCGCGCGAACGATCGCTGCGCCGCGCGCCGCGCACAAGGCGGCGAAGGCGACGCTACCCGCCAGGCGCTCGCCCTGCGGACGGCCGGTGATGATACCGACGAGCGACTTGCGTGACACACCGACCAGCACCGGCAGGCCGAGTCGGGCCAGCTCGTCGAGGCCCGCCAGCAGCGCGAGATTGTGTTCCGGACGCTTGCCGAATCCGATGCCGGGGTCGATGCAGATCCGTCCGCGCGCCATCCCGGCGCCCTCGCACGCCGACACTCGCGAAACCAGGAACGCGCGGACCTCGGCGAGCACGTCGTCGTAGCGAGGATCCTGCTGCATCGAGTCGGGCTCGCCCCGCATGTGCATCAGGCAAACGGCCGCGCCCGAGGCTGCGGCCGCCGCCAGCGCCCCGGGCGCCTGCAGCGCGCGGATGTCGTTGATCATCTGCGCCCCGGCGTCGATCGCGGCGCGCATCACCTCAGGCTTGCTCGTGTCCACCGAGATCGGTACCCGGATACGCGCCGCCAGGCGTTCGATCACTGGCGCGACACGCCGGACCTCTTCCTCCGCCGACACAGGCGGCGCGCCCGGGCGGGTCGACTCCCCGCCGACGTCCACGATCGCGGCGCCCTCTTCCACCATGCGCTCGCCATGCGCGACCGCGGCATGCACGTCGGCGTGCAATCCACCGTCGGAAAAGGAATCCGGCGTCACGTTGAGCACGCCCATTACCGCGGGCTCGGTGAGGTCGAGGACGGTGCTGCGTAGAAGGAGGTGCATCGGGCTTCGGCGGGCCGCTGAAACGAAGCGCCCGGCGTGTGCCGGGCGCTGGGTGCCGCTCAGTGCTGTGGCGCGGGCCGTCCGGTGGGACTTTCCCCGTCGCGCCGCTCGCGCGGCTTCGCGCCGGAGCTCGGGAGATCGCGATCCTCCCAGTCATCGGGCGGGCTCGGATCGCGGCCTTCCATGATGTCGCGGATCTGCTGCTCGTCGATGGTCTCGTACTTGATGAGCGCGTCGGCCATCTTGTGCAGCTTGTCGATGTCGCGGGTCAGGATGTCCCTGGCCCGCTGGTAATTGCCGTCGATGAGGTTGCGGATCTCCTCGTCGATCACGTGTGCCGTCACGTCCGACACCTGCTTGTGCTGCGTGACGCTGCGGCCGAGGAACACCTCGCCCTCGTCTTCTGCATACGTCTGCGGCCCGAGCTTGTCCGACAGGCCCCACTTGGTGACCATGTTCCGGGCGATCTCGGTGGCGCGCTCGATGTCGTTCGACGCGCCGGTCGTGACGTACTCGGGCCCGAAGATGATTTCCTCGGCGACGCGGCCGCCGAACAGCGTGGCGATGCGGCTCTCGAGGCGGCGCTTGCTGGTGCTGTAACGATCCGACTCCGGCAGGAACATCGTGATGCCGAGCGCCCGCCCACGCGGAATGATCGTCACCTTGTACACGGGGTCGTGGTCGGGGACGTTCAGCCCCACGATGGCGTGACCGGCCTCGTGGTACGCCGTGAGCTTCTTCTCGTTCTCGTCCATGACCAAGGACTTGCGCTCGGCGCCCATCATGATCTTGTCCTTGGCGCGCTCGAACTCGTCCATGGTCACCGTGCGCCGGTTGGCACGCGCCGCGAACAGCGCCGCCTCGTTCACCAGGTTGGCGAGATCCGCGCCGGAGAACCCCGGGGTGCCCCGCGCGATGATCGACGGCTTCACGTCCTCGGCGAGCGGGAGCTTCCGCATGTGCACCTTGAGGATCTGCTCCCGGCCGCGCACGTCCGGCAGCGGCACGACGACCTGCCGGTCGAACCGGCCCGGGCGCAGCAGCGCCGGGTCGAGCACGTCCGGGCGGTTCGTTGCGGCGATGACGATCACGCCCTCGTTGCCCTCGAAGCCGTCCATCTCGACCAGCA
>JBBIVG010000272.1:0-4465 GCA_037439865.1 Nevskiaceae bacterium | reverse complement strand
CTCGACAAGTTCCGCGATGAATTCGAGTACTACATCGAGCACAAGCGCTCGCGCTACGACGGGAACCTGGAATGCCTGAGATCTTCATAAACGGGCAACCCGTCCAGGCGCGCGAGGACCAGACGGTCCTGCAGGTGGCGCTCGAGAACGGCGTCTTCGTGCCGTACTTCTGCTGGCACCCGCACCTCTCGACCGCCGGCAACTGCCGCATGTGCCTCGTCGAGG
Source organism: Nevskiaceae bacterium (assembly GCA_037439865.1). Taxonomy (GTDB): domain Bacteria; phylum Pseudomonadota; class Gammaproteobacteria; order Steroidobacterales; family Steroidobacteraceae; genus RPQJ01. The sequence goes on along the minus strand of JBBIVG010000272.1, from coordinate 4,240 downwards.
TGGAAGGCCGCGGGCTCGACATCGCCTGCAACATGCCGGTCAGCGCCGGCATGAAGGTGCTCACCGACTCCGAGGACGTGAAGGCGCACCGCAAGGCGATCCTGCAGTTCATCACGCTCAACCACCCGGTGGACTGCGGCATCTGCGACAAGGCCGGCGAGTGCACGCTGCAGGACTACCACTACACCTACAACGGCGCGGCGTCGCTGTCCGTCGACCGGAAGGTGCAGTCGACCAAGTACTACAACCTGTCGAACCGCATCCTGCTCGACAACGAGCGCTGCATCCTGTGCCTGCGCTGCACGCGCTTCACGCACGAGATCTCCAAATCGATGGCCCTCGGCGTCGAGCGCCGCGGCGACGTGTCGAACATCCGCCCGGTCGAGGACCGCCCGCTCGGCGAGGACCCGTACTCGGACAACATCATCGACCTCTGCCCGGTCGGCGCACTGCAGTCGCGGCAGTTCCTCTACAAGTCGCGCGTCTGGTACCTCAGGCCCACGCCCTCGGTGTGCCCGGGCTGCGAGCGCGGCTGCACGATCCAGATCTGGCACCGCAAGCCCGAGTGGTTCGTGAAGTCGCTCGACCCGCGCCAGAACCAGTCGATCGCGCGCATCACGCCGCTCGAGAACCCGGCCGTGAATGGCCCGTGGATCTGCAACAAGGGCCGCGACCTCGCGCGCATCTTCGAGCGCGCGCGCGCCGACGAGCCGATGCTGAAGGGAGCGGTGGTCACGGTCGCCAGGGCCCTGGATGAGGCCCGGCGACTGATCGGCGCCGCCCGGCATCCGGTGGCGCTCGTCTCGAACTGGGGTTCGAACGAGGAACTCGAGTCGTTCAAGCGCCACCTCGGGGAGGTGTTCAGCTCGCACGTGAAGCGCGACTGGCTCCCGGCGGAAGGCGAGCGCATCGAGGACGACCTCCTCATCCGCCCGGACAAGAACCCGAACACGGCGAAGGCCCTCGAGCTCTTCGACACGAAGGACCCGGCCTACCACGACGGCACGGACCTCGTGCTCGTCTGGGGCGAGGGCTACGACTTCGCGAACATCCCGCCGCAGGCGAAGATCATCTTCCTGAATTCGTACCTCGCGCCCGAGAACGGGCACGCGGACGTGTTCCTGCCGATCAGCATCCAGGCGGAGCGTTCCGGCCACTACACGAACTTCCAGGGCGTGGTGAGCCGGTTCGAGCCGTGCTTCCCGAAGGGCGAACACGTGCTCGACGCCGAGGCGTTGTTCAAGGCCCTCGAGGCGCCGCCGCGGGGTCACACATGAGCCCGGACTTCGCCATCACCCTCGTCTACATCGCGTACGCGCTCGCGGTGCTGCTCACCTTCGGCGCCATCCTGACCTGGGTGGAACGCAAGCAGGCCGCGATCATGTCGGATCGCATAGGCGCGAACCGTGCCTACCTGCGCATTCCGTTCACGCAGGTGAAGCTCGTCTGGCTGGGCCTCTTCCACGGCATGGCCGACGGCCTGAAGCTCCTGCTCAAGGAAGACTTCAAGCCGATCACCTACGACAAGCTCGGCTACGCACTCGGTCCCTGGCTCGCCTTCACGCCGGTGGTGCTCGTGTTCGCCGTGATCCCGTTTGGCGGCGTACTCGACCCGGGCCGGCTCTTCCCGTCGCTCGCGGGCTTCTTCGGCGGCCGAACCTACCCGATGCAGATCGCGCCGCTCGACGCCGGGCTGCTCGTGGTGTTCGCCTTCGGCGGCATCGCGATCATCGGCGCGATGCTCGCGGGCTGGTCGTCCTCGAACAAGTACTCGATGCTCGGCGCACTGCGCGCGGGGTCGCAGCTCATCTCCTACGAGCTCGTGATGGGCCTCACCATCCTCGGGCTGATCCTGATCTACGGCACCGTGGACCTGAACTCGATCGTGCAGCAGCAGTCCGGCACGGTGCTTGGCTTCCTGCCGGCGTGGGGCGTCGTCTACCAGCCGCTGGCCGCGATCCTGTTCCTCACGGCCGGCATCGCCGAGAACAAGCGCATCCCGTTCGACCTGCCGGAAGCCGAGTCGGAGCTGATCTCGGGCTACTTCACCGAATACAGCGCGATGAAGCAGGGCATGTTCATGCTCTCCGAGTTCATCGAGATCGCGGTCGTCGGCGCGCTGTTCACGACGCTCTTCCTCGGCGGCTACAACCTGCCGTGGATGACCGACGCGGGCTTCGTGTTCCCCGGCGGCGCCACGGTCGCGATGAGCCACGGCTGGGTCGTCGTGATCCAGCTCCTCACGTTCCTCGGCAAGGTCTTCCTGCTCTGCAGCTTCCAGATCCTGATCCGCTGGACGCTGCCGCGCTTCCGCTGGGACCAGCTGCTGCGCTTCGCGTGGAAGTTCCTGCTGCCGGTCTCCATCGCCAACCTCGTCGTGACCGCGGTCGCGGTCTGGGCGCTGCGGTGAGGTCCCCGTGATGGCGAGCCGCAAGCCCTACGTCCGCAAGCGCTACTGGAACGAGCCCGAGATGGGCTGGTACGAGCGCTCGTATTTCTTCGAGGTCTGGCGCGGGCTCCGCATCACGGGCGGCGTGTTCCTCGCCAACATGTGGAAGTGGATGACGGGCCGCAAGGGCGCCCTCACCGCCTACTACCCCGAGGAGATGCGCCCCGATTACGCCGCGCACAACCGCGGCAAGCACATCCTGACGCAGCGGCCGGACGGCCGACCGCAGTGCGTCGCCTGCAACATGTGCGCGACGGTGTGCCCGGCGCAGGTGATCGAGATCGACGCGGCCTTCGACCCGGACGACCCGGCGCACCCGAAGTACCCGTCGCGCTTCGAGATCGACTACTCGCGCTGCGTGTTCTGCGGGCTGTGCGTCGAGGCCTGCCCGGAGGACGCCATCCGCATGGTGAAAGAGACACCGGACCTGCCTGGCTTCGACCGCACGAACATGTGGCTGAAGCAGGACGAACTCCTGAGCTGGCAGCCGAAGCAGGACGTCGCCAAGCCCTACCCCGCCGCGGGCGCGGGCCGGACGAGGGGCGCGCCATGAGCCTCGGCGACCTGCTGCTGTATTTCTTCGTCGCGACGTCGCTCGCCGGCGGCGTGCTGATGCTCGTCGCGCAGCACCCGATGCGCGTCGCGCTCGCGCTCATCAGCACCATGGTCTCGCTCGCCGGCATCTACGCGATCCTCGGCGTGCACGTGATCGCGGTGTTCCAGGTGCTGATCTACGTCGGCGCCGTGATGGTCTTCATGGTCTACGTGATCATGCTCATCGACGTGCGCGACCCGTCCTTCCTGCACCGTTACGGTGGCATGGTGCTGCCGGGCGTGATCGTCGGCGCGCTGCTCGCCGTGATGCTGGCCATCGCGGTATCGCGGTCCGGCCTGCCGGTGGCGCCGGCTGCGGCGGGCGCGGGCGACGCCTTCAACATCCAGCCATTCTCGGCGGGATTCCTGCGGGAATACTGGCTGCACTTCGAGCTCACCTCGGTGCTCCTGCTCGCGGCCGTGGTCGCCGCGGTCGCGGTCATCAAGGGTGGACGGAGGAACGATGGATAGGGCCCAGCTGCTGCTCGTGGTGAGCATCGGGCTGTTTGCGATCGGCCTCGTGGGCGTGGTCGTCCGGCGCAACGCGCTCGTCATGCTCATGTGCATGGAGCTGATGCTGAACGGCGTCGTCCTGAGCCTCGTGACCTTCGCGCAGCAGACCCAGACCGCGGCCGGCGCGGTGCTGGTGTTCCTGATCTTCGTGGTCGCCGCCGCCGAGATCGGCATCGCGATCCCGATCGTGCTGCTGCTGTCGCGCCAGCGCCGCACCCTCGACGTCGGAGCCTACGCGGAGCTGAAGGGCTGACCATGAACCTGCTCACCCTCATCGTGCTCCTGCCCCTCGCCGGCTTCCTGCTGAACGGCCTGCTCGGCGGCCGCGCGGGCAAGGCCTTCGTCTCGGTAGTGGGCTGCGGGCTGCCGATCCTCGCCTTCCTGGCGGCGGTCCGTGCATTCCTGCAGCTGCGCGGCACCGACGGCACGGCGCTCGTCGAGACGGCCTACACCTGGGCCATCGTCGGCGACACGACGTTCGACATCTCCTTCTGGTTCGACCGCCTGAGCGCGGTGATGACGCTGATCGTCACCGGCGTGGGGTCCCTGATCCACGTCTACTCCACCGGCTACATGAAGGACGACGCGAGCTACGCGCGCTACTTCGCGTACCTCAACCTGTTCCTGTTCTTCATGCTGCTGCTGGTGCTCGGCCGCTCGCTGCTCGTGACCTTCGTCGGCTGG
>JBBIVG010000271.1:0-4512 GCA_037439865.1 Nevskiaceae bacterium | reverse complement strand
GAAACTCGCGCGAGGGGGGATTCTTGTCGACAGCGACGCTTACGCGAGACCGTACGAGCTGGCCACGGTATTACACCGTCGTCCTGCTGCTCTTCGCGGCGGTCTTCATCTCCTATCTCGATCGCACCAACATCTCGGTGGCTGCCATCGCGATGAAGGACGAGCTCGGCTGGACGGAGACCGACAAGGGTCTCGTCCTGTCGTCGTTCTTCATCGGCTACCTGCTGCTGATGGCCGTGAGCGGAGCGCTTGCGAACCGCTACGGCGGCTGGCTCGTGCTCGGCATCGCGGTGCTCTGGTGGTCGGCCTGGACGATGCTGACGCCGCCAGCGGCGATGGCGTCGCTCGCCGCGCTGATCGCGGCACGCATCGCGCTCGGCCTCGGCGAGGCGGCGGTGTTCCCGGCTTCGATCAACATGATCGGTCGCTGGGTGCCGCCCGAGCGCCGCTCGCGGGCCACGGCACTGCTCGTGAGCGCGATCTCGCTGGGAACCGTGTTTTCGTTACCGGTCACCGGCTGGCTCGTGCGCGACTACGGCTGGCACCTGCCGTTTTATCTCTTCGGTGTGCTCGGCGTAGTGTGGTACGTCGCGTGGTTTGCGCTGGCAAGGGATGGTCGCGTCGCGAACGGGTCGGCGGGTACACGGGCGCACGCGGAAGAACGGCGCGCCATTCCCTGGGGACGCTTACTCGCCACGCCTGCCGTGTGGGCGATCATCGTCGCCCACTTCGCCAACAACTGGGCGCTGTACCTGACGATCGCGTGGCTGCCGAGCTACTTCAAGACGACGTTCGGCGTCTCGCTCGCGAACGCGGGGCTGCTCTCGGCCGCGCCGTGGCTGGTCAGCTTCATCTGCGCGAACCTCGCCGGCGCGTGGGCGGATCGCATGCTCAAGGCGGGGCGGAGCGCCGGGTTCGTCCGCAAGCTCATGCAGACGATCGCGCTCGTTGGCGGGGCCGTGTTCCTGCTGCTGCTCACGCGGGCTCCAACGGCGACGGCGGCGGTCGTCCTGCTGTGCTTCTCGACCGGCGCGTACGCTTTCTGCATGTCGGGCTTCGCGCCGAACTGCTTCGACATCGCTCCGAAGTATGCCGACGTGATCTGGGGCATCAGCAACACCGCGGCGACGCTGCCCGGCGTCGTCGGCGTTTACATCACCGGCTGGCTCGTGGATCGAACGGGCACGTTCGTCGCACCGTTCCTGCTCACCGCCGGGATTTCGCTCTTCGGCGCGGTGTTCTACCTGGTGTTCGCGTCTGGCGAGCGACAGATCGACTGAAGGACCGGCCGGGCGGATCGCCCGCGCGGGCAAGGGCAGCCCGGAACTCGGCCTGCTGCCACCGGTCTACATGAAATGAGTGGCATTGCGCGGGTCGTGCGGCAACCGCACCGCCGTTCCGCGGCCGCAGGAGGCTCGGCATGAACAGACCCATCCTCGTCGCGGTGGGCGCGGTCGTCGCCATGGTGGCGGTCATTTCGATTGCACAGATGCAGCCGGGTGCGGGCGGCATGGGCCAAGGCATGGGGCCGGGCATGATGACCGGCGGCATGGGCCACGCCGGAATGTCCGTCGCGCGACATCGCTACACGATGCAGCGAGGCATACCCGAGCCTTACGCCGGTATGAAGAACCCGCTTGCGTCGAGTCCGGCGAACGTCGACGCGGGCAGGAGTCTCTTCCAGCAGAACTGCGCATCGTGCCACGGCGCCACCGGGCGCGGTGACGGGCCCGCGGCAGCCGCGCTGAATCCGCCGCCGTCGGATCTTTCCTCGATCGTACGCATGCCGATCGCGTCCGATGCCTACCTCGACTGGACCGTCTCCGACGGCGGAGTTCCGATTGGCAGTGCGATGCCTGCGTTCAAGTCCGCCCTGACGGACGAACAACGGTGGCAGCTGGTGTTGTTCCTGCGGACCCTGTGACCGGGCCGCGAGCGATCGATCAGCGGGACTTTGCCGCGGCCGATCCAGGCGCACCGGCTGGAGCCGTCCACCCACCGCCCACGGCACGGATGAGTTGAACGCTCGCGCGAAGCTGTCGGGTATCGAGGTCCTGGGCCTCGCGCCGGGTCTGCAGGGCGGAGGCCTGCGACACGGCGACCTCGAGATAGCTCGCGGCGCCGGCGCGATAGCGAATCGTGGACAGGTCCACCGAGCGCTGCGTTGCGGCGACGGCGGCGGCCTCGGAGTCGGCGGCCTGGCGGTATTTGTCGAGCAGCGCGAGGCTGTCCTCGACCTCCTGGAATGCGCCGAGCACCACGCTGCGGTAGTTCGCGCCAGCTTCGTCCAGCACGGCTTCGGCGCGCGCGACGTCGGCCTTGCGCCGGCCTCCGTCGAAGAGTTCGAGGAACAGCGTGGGACCCACGGCCCAGAACACGTTGGGCGCGGTGATCAGGTTCGCGAACTCCGTGCTCTGGTAGCCGTAGGTCGCGTCGAGCCGTAGTTGCGGGAAGTACGCAGCCTTCGCGACGCCGACGCTGGCATTCGCGGCCTCGACGCGGCGCTCGGCCGCCATGATGTCGGGGCGGCGCTGCAGCAGGGTGGAGGGAACATCGACCGGGATGTCCGGCAATACGATCGCATTCGTTCGAGGCGCGAGCGAGAAATCCGGCGCGGCCACGCCCACCTGCGAGGCAATCGCATGCTCGACGACCGCGCGTTGACCGATCGTCTGCTTCAGGAGCGAGCGGGTTGCCTCGAGCTGCGCCTCGGCGCGTGATACGTCGAGGCCCGAGGCAATGCCGCCCGTGTGGCGGCTCTGCACGAGTTCGAGTGCGCGCTGGTAGGCTTCTTCCGTTTCAGTCAGCAACCGGATCTGGCCGTCGAGCCCGCGCAGGATGAAGTAGGTCTCCGCCAGCAGGGCCTGCAGGCTGAGGCGCGCCGCGTCGAGGTCCGCGCGCGCGGCCGCGTCGAGCGCCCGGCCCGCGGCGACTTCGTTGCTCACCCGGCCCCAGAGGTCGAACTCGTAGCCCAGCCCGAAGCCCAGCGTGACGGAGCTGTACTCGTTGGGTGAGTTGGGCCCGAGGACGCGCAGCGGCTTCGATTCCGACTGCCGGTCGCGCTGTGCATTGAGCGCTGTCGAGAGCGAGGGGAACAGGTTCGAACGGATCGCCTGGTACGACGCATTGGCTTGCTTGTAGCGTGCAAGGGCCGCGGCCAGGTCCGGGCTGTTTGCGATCAGCTGCTTCTCGAGCGCATCGAGCTCCTCGTCGCGATACAGGGTCCACCAGTCATCGGGTAGCAGGTGCTCTCGTGGACCGGCAGGTGCCCGGTCGCCCACTTCCTTGTAGCTCGAGGAGACCGGCACCTGCGGGACCTCGAGCACGGGCGCCTGCGAGCACGCCGCGAGCGCGAACAGCGCGGCGAGCGCCGACGCGAGATGCCTGCGGCTAGTGCCCGGCATGTCCGTCCTGGCCCGACGCGCCGGGAGCACCCGGCTTCGTCGCCGGAGTTGCGACGCGCACCTTGTCCCCGTCGGTGACGCCGTCGGGCGGGTTCTCGATCACCTTGTCGGTCGCAGCGAGGCCAGCCGACAGCTCGACCGTTGCACCCAGGTCCCGGGACAGCGTGACCGGCTTCAGCGCGACCTTGTCGTCGGCCGCCAGCGTCGCGACGTGGAGGCCGCTCTTGTCGAAGATCAACGCGCTCGCCGGGATGCTCAGGGCGCCGGCCGCCGACGGAATCTCGAACCGCACGCGTGCGAAACCGCCCGGGAGCAGCTCCGTACTCGCATTCTCGGCCGTGAGCTGCACCAGCATGCTGCCGGAGGCCGGATCGATGGCGTTCGCCATCGACTGGACCGCAGCCGCGTACTGCTTGCCGGGCTGCTCCGGCACCGTGAGCGTCGCTTTCGCGCCCGGACGGACCTGCGCCGTGTAGTTCTGCGGCACGTTCACGTACACGCGCAGCTTGCGCAGGTCCGAGACGACGAAGAGTTCGGGACCCTGCGCGCTGCCGACGTTGATCAGCGCTCCCACGTCGGTCGAGCGTCGGGTGACCACGCCGTCGAAGGGTGCCACGATGCGCGCGAACTGCCTCAAGGTCCGATAACGGTCCACGTTGGCCTGCAGGGCTTTCACCTCGGCCTGCATCGCGGCGAGATTCGCGGTCTTCTCCTCGACCTCCTGCTGCGAAACCGAATCCGTCGCGAGCAGCGACTGCCAGCGCTTCGCGGTGGTCTCGGCGAGCGCGGCATTCGCCTTCGCATTCGCCAGCTCGGACTCGGCCTGCAGCAGCTGCTGGTCGAGGTCGGGGGTCTCGATCTCCGCGAGCAGCTGGCCGGCACGAACCTTCGCGCCGATGTCCGCATACCACGCCTTGAGATAGCCGCTCACGCGCGCGTAGATCGGCGCCCGCGCATACGCCTCGACCCGACCCGGGAGCTCGAGCGGCGCACCGGCCTCCGCGGGCTCGGGCGTGACGAGGGTGACAGTCGGCACGGCTGCGTCGGCCGTGCGATCCCGCAGCCGCCTTGCGTCGATGAGCCGGGTCGCCGAGCCGTAAACGACGAC
>JBBIVG010000270.1:2941-4523 GCA_037439865.1 Nevskiaceae bacterium | reverse complement strand
CTGGAACACATGCCAGCGCCGCGGATAGACCGTGAGCCTTGCATCGACACCGGCGGCGCGCAGACTCGCGTAAAGTCGTTCGGAATCGGAGAGCAACACCTCATCGGTGCCGACCTGCACCAGCGTGGCCGGTAGCCCGGCGAGTTCCGCGCGCACCGGCGAGGCGAGTGGGTCCATCGGGTCCCTCCCCGCAAGATAATGTGCCGCGCTGATGTCGAGCCACGCCGGCTCGATCATCGTCTCGCCGCGCGGCACCACGCATCCGGCGCGCGGTGCGAGGTCGACCCAGGGCGAGAACACGACCAGGGCCGCCGGCAATGGCCGTCCCAGCTCGCGCAACTTCAGCGCCGTCGCGATGGTGAGTCCGCCGCCCGCGGAGTCGCCGGCGATCGTGATGTCGTGCGGCTCGTGGCCTGCGTCGAGCAGCCCGCAGTAGGCGGCGACGCCGTCCTCGATCGCGGCCGGGAACGGATGCTCCGGGGCAAGCCTATAGTCCGGGGCGAAGACCCGCGACCGGCAGCGCAAGGCGAGGTGCCCGGTGATCGCCCGATGGGTCGCGGGCGATCCGACGCAGTAGGCCACACCGTGCAGGTAGAGCACGGCTTTTCGTCCGTCAGGGCCTCCCAGCCTCGGCGCGACCCACTCTCCCCGCACGCCGCCTGACGTGCCGGGTGTAAAGATCGCCCCCCTGGGCGCGAGCGTCAGCCTCGAGACCTTCTCCAGCCAGCGGCGCTGCTGCTCGATCGGCCGCGTGGCACGAAAGCCCGGCTGCAGTAGTGCCTTGAGCAGGAACCTGAGGACAGCGGCGACGGCCCGTTCGCCAAGGCTTTCGCCACCCTGGGACTCGGGGCCGGCTGGCATATCGGGGGATACGGCGGGCGGGGCGCCGGGTCAGTCTTCCGCGTACTCGCCGTTGCCGATCACTTCGATCCGCGCCATGGCGACGCCCCGGCGCAGCATGCCGAGGACGCTGGCCGCGGCCTGCGAAAGATCGGCGATCCGGTGCCCGACGAACGGGCCGCGGTCGTTCACCGTCACGACCACGCTGCGGCCATTGCGCAGGTTGGTGACGCGCACCTTGGTCCCGAAGGGAAGGGTCGGGTGAGCCATGGTCAGCGCCTTCGAATCGAAGATCTCGCCGCTGGCCGTCGGTCGGTCATGGAACCTGGCGCCGTACCAGGAGACCGAGCCCTCCTGGACGCCCGCGCGAGCGACCCCGAACGGCAGCGCCAGGGCCAGCACGGCAAAGGCCAGCAAGCTGCGACCGCGGGAACGCGGCCTCGGCTTGCGGACACAATTGGAGGTGCGCTGGTGCATGTGTGTCGTCTTGCGGGGGTACTGGTCTCACGTCCCGGAAAACGGGACAGGCTTCGAACCGGGCGCGCAGTCTACCACCGTCCCGCCGTCGGGGACAGCTGGATGCATCTGTAAAGTCTTTATAAACAGCGACTTATGTCTAGTTCCGCGTCACGGCGCGGGCTTTCGCCGCTTGAAGAACCAGATCAGCAGGGCCGCGCCGGCGACGGACAGGACGAAGCTCAGGCCCATCCCGGCGTTCAGGAAGCGCGCGACGAAGCCCCCG
>JBBIVG010000270.1:0-2857 GCA_037439865.1 Nevskiaceae bacterium | reverse complement strand
GCAGCCAGCGGGCGAGTGCGCCGATCAGCAGCCCGTTCAGCACGAAAATCAGGATCAGGATTCCCAATCCGAAGCCCAAGGTACCCGCGGTGGAGTCCATATCTGCTCCCTTCGGTCTTTATAGTCACGCAATCTAGTCCCGCCAGCTCCGTCGTGCCAGCCCCTCGGCTTTGGACCCGGTCCACGGCCTTTCCCTCCCGGATTCGGTCTTGTTGCACTGCATTGACGACGGCAAGCCCGCATGTCATATGCATTCCTGATCCACGATCCTGTCACCTCCGGCGTGGGGGAGTCCGGCGCTGCAACCGTGAGCCGGCGCCCTGCCGCGCCTACCGGTGACGCACATTGACCTGCAGGCCCGACCCGATGAGCACGACGCATCGCCCCGCCTCCACGCGCCCCGGTCCCCAGGGGCTCTATGACCCGCAGTTCGAGCACGACGCCTGTGGCGTCGGCTTCGTGGTGAACATCAAGGGCAGGAAGTCGCACCGGATCCTCGAACAGGCCATCCAGGTCCTGAAGAACCTTGACCACCGGGGTGCCTGCGGTGCCGAGGTCAACACGGGCGACGGCGCCGGCGTCCTCATCCAGATGCCGCACGCCTTCAACGAGGAGGTGTGCCGCAAGGCGCGCATCCCGCTGCCCGCCCCGGGTGAGTACGGCAGCGGCATCATCTTCCTGCCGCGCAACCCGACCCTGCGCCGCGCCGTCGAGCAGAAGTTCGAGCAGGTGGTGCAGTCGGAGGGCCAGCACGTCATCGGCTGGCGCACCGTGCCGACGGTGAACGGCATGCTCGGCGAGACGGCCCGCTCCTGCGAGCCGTTCATGCGCCAGGTGTTCATCCGCCGGGACCCGTCGATCGCGGACGACCTCGGCTTCGAGCGCAAGCTCTACGTGATCCGCAAGCGCGCCTACAACGAGATCCGGACCTCCACGCTGCCGGGCGCGGAGTCCTGGTACGTGGTGAGCCTCTCGTGCCGCACGTTCGTCTACAAGGGAATGCTGCTCACCACGCAGCTCGACCAGTACTTCCCCGACTTGCACAACCCGCTCATCGAGACGGCGCTGGCGCTGGTGCACTCGCGCTTCAGCACCAACACCTTCCCGAGCTGGGACCGCGCGCACCCGTACCGCTACATCGCCCACAACGGCGAGATCAACACGGTGCGCGGCAACTCGAACTGGATGCACGCGCGCGAGGCGCGCTTCGAGGCCGAGCTCTTCGGCGAGGACATCCGCAAGATCGCGCCGATCATCAACCCGAACGGCAGCGACTCCGGCATGCTCGACAACACGCTCGAGCTCCTCTACCTCGCCGGCCGCTCGCTGCCGCACGCGATGATGATGATGATCCCGGAGCCGTGGTCCGGCCACCAGAGCATTGACGACGACAAGCGGGCCTTCTACCAGTACCACTCGAGCCTGATGGAGCCCTGGGACGGCCCGGCCTCGATCGCGTTCACCGATGGCAGGCAGATCGGCGCCGTACTCGACCGCAACGGCCTGCGGCCGTCGCGCTACTACGTCACCAGCGACGACCTCGTGATCATGGCGTCCGAGGCGGGCGTGCTCGACGTTCCGCCCGAGAACGTGGTGCAGAAGGGCCGCCTGCAGCCGGGCCGCATGTTCCTCGTGGACACCGAGCAGGGCCGCATCATCGACGACGAGGAACTGAAGCGCACGATCTCCACGCAACGGCCGTACCGCCAGTGGCTCGACGAGTACCAGATCCATCTCGACGACCTGCCGGCGGCGCCCGAGCTCCCGGCGCCGGACCCGGAGACGCTGCTGCAGCGGCAGGTCGCCTTCGGCTACACCTTCGAGGACGAGCGCATCGTGCTCACGCCCATGGCGCGCGACGGCGTCGAAGCGGTGGGCTCGATGGGCAACGACACGCCGCTCGCGGTGCTGTCGAACAAGCCGCGCCTGCTGTACGACTACTTCAAGCAGCTCTTCGCGCAGGTGACGAACCCGCCGATCGACTGCATCCGCGAGGAGCTGATCACCTCCGCCGAGACGCGCCTCGGCTCCGAGGGCAACCTGCTCAACCCGCAGCCCTCGGACTGCCGTCGCCTCGAGCTCAAGTGGCCGATCGTGACGAACGAGGAGTTCGCGAAGATCCGCCGCATGGACCTGCCGGGCCTGCGCGTCGGCGTGCTGCCGATCCTATTCCGCGTGAAGCGCGGCGAGAAGGGCCTCGTGAAGTCGATGGAGGAGCTGCGTCTCATGGCGCGCCGCCTCATCGAGGAGGAAGAGGTCAACGTCATCATCCTGAGCGACCGCGGCGTCAACAATGAGTTCGCGCCCATCCCGTCGCTGATGGCGGTCGCCGGACTGCACCACTATCTCATCCGCGAGGGCCTGCGTACGCGCGCGAGCCTCGTGCTCGAGACCGGCGAGGCGCGCGAGGTGCACCACTTCTCGCTGCTCATCGGCTACGGCGTGAGCGCGATCAACCCGTACCTCGCCTTCGAGACGCTCGACCGCATGATCCAGGAGGGGATGCTGACGGGCGTCGACCACAAGACGGCCTGCAAGAACTTCGTCAAGGCCGCCTCGAAGGGCGTGATCAAGGTCGCCTCGAAGATGGGCATCTCGTCGCTGCAGAGCTACCGCGGCGCGCAGGTGTTCGAGGCGCTGGGCCTGCGCCAGGACGTCATCGACGAATACTTCAGCTGGACGGCGTCGCGCGTCGGCGGCATTGGCACGGACGTGATCGCCCAGGAAGTCCTGACGCGCCACCACGCCGCGTTCCCGGAGCGCCCGCTCGAGCGGCACGCACTCCCGGTCGGCGGCCAGTACCAGTGGCGCGCGGAGGGCGAGTACCACCTGTTCAACCCGGAGAGCATCCACCGGC
>JBBIVG010000269.1:0-4533 GCA_037439865.1 Nevskiaceae bacterium | reverse complement strand
CTCTCCCGCCGGGATCACGGGCCTCACGAGCAACGACGGGCGGGCGACGATCCTGATGCCGCACCCGGAGCGCGTATTCCGGACCGTGCAGAACTCCTGGCACCCGGCGGAGTGGGGCGAGGACAGTGGGTGGATGCGGATGTTCCGCAACGCGCGCGTCTGGGTTGGCTGAGGCACGTCGCGTTGCTTGCGCGTCGTCCGATCCGATCCGCATTCCCGAAAACGCCGTGAACCCATCCGTGGGGGCTCCGGGCGCCGCGTCCATGCGGCGCACGGTTTCGGGAATGCGATCGGAACGGACGACGACAGCATCGCTTCGCGACGAGTTCAGCTGACGCGGCTACGGACGGTGCGGAATCACGCTCCGTGCTTTCGGGTGGGGTGTTTGCTCGCGGGGCCGTCCGCGGCATGGACGCCGCGGCCGGAGCCCCCATGGACTCGGGTTCACGGCGTCCCCGCGAGCAAACACCCCGCCCGAAAGCGTCTGGCGTAGTCCCGAGAACGGCGCTCGCGAAGCGACTATTCCGCGCCGGCAGCGCGACCGATCGGCGTGATCTTGTCGAGCGTCTCTTCCGCGAAGAAGCGCCGCACCATCATCGCCTGCTGCAGTTTTCCCTTGCGGACATACGCCTGGTACAGCATGTCCTTGACGAGTTCGAGCAGTACGCCCGCCTCGTAGGCCCCGATCTCGGGAAGCGAAGGCCAGGCGTCCGCGTCGCTGCCGAACAGCACCTTCTTCACGATCGCGAAGGTGTCCGCGTCGATCTCGGCCATCTCGCGCGCCTCGTTGATCTGGTTGAAGATCCGGAGGCGGCCGTTCTCGCCCAGGTCGTTGAAGACGGCCTGCGACGTGCGGCGGCACATGGCTGCGAACGCATTGAAATGGCCGGCCGAGTAACACCCGAGGGCCTCGCGGAAGAGCTTTTCGCTTTCCTCGGGCAGATACGTGAAATTGAACTTCTCCCGCGCGCGCTCCAGCTCGACGAAGTTGTTTGCGAGCTCGACGCGGTTCGCCGCGTACATCTTGACCGCGAAGCGCAGGAAGATCGGGGCGTTGCAGGAATCGCAGCGATACACCACGCCGACCTGGCTCGGGCGCGCGGAGACGAGCTCCGCGTACTGCGGCACCGACACCGCGGTGATGTGCGAGAAGACCTGGCAGTGCGGGCAGTTGAGCGCCAGGCTGCGCTCCTGGTCGTGATGCAGGCGGCTCTGTGCGTCGACGTAGACTGACATGAGGCTCATCCGCAGCGGGGCGACGCTTCGAGTGTAGCGGAAGATCGGGGCGGGGAGCAGCCGCTCAGCGAGCCGGCGCCGCGGCTACGGCGGCGGCCTCGTTCGCCGGTTCCACCTCGAGGCACCCCGCGCCGAGCCGGACAACGAACCGCGCGGCGTGGGCCATGTTCTGCCACGGTCCCTGGACCATGCCGGCGACGGCGTGGCGAGTCCACCCCGGCCCCGTGCGCGCCTGGGCCCACACGTCCTCACCTTCGTCGGCGTCGAGCGGGAAGTTCGACGCGGGCGGGTCCCCGGGGGTCAGCGGCCGGGTGTGGCGAGCGCTCAGCCGCTCCAGGCGGAGAACTGGCCGCATGCCCAGGTCGGCCACCCAGCCGCGCCAGTCCAGGGTCCGGGCCTCGAGCCGCCATTGGTCGCCCATCATCTCGAAGACCTGGATCCGTCCCTGCGGCAGGTGCGTGAGCATGGCGCGGTAACTTCGGGAACCGGTCTGCTCGAAATAGAGTTCGGCGATCGGCCGGCCGCGGACCGCGGGCTCGTAGCTCTCCAGGTTCGAGAGCATCGGCCAGAGGGTCACCGCTCCCCATCCGGCGGCGAGCGCCATCAGCACGTGCCCGGCGGCGGCCAGCCGGCGGTGGGCCAGCC
This sequence comes from Nevskiaceae bacterium, assembly GCA_037439865.1. Lineage (GTDB taxonomy): Bacteria > Pseudomonadota > Gammaproteobacteria > Steroidobacterales > Steroidobacteraceae > RPQJ01. The sequence goes on along the minus strand of JBBIVG010000269.1, from coordinate 2,652 downwards.
AGCGGCTCCAGGCCAGCAGCGCGGTGACGAGCGAGAAGCCGGCAAGGACCGCGGCTACGCCAAACACGGGCGTCTCAGCTGAGGAAGCTCGACAGGGCGCCGCTCCGGACCAGCGCCGCGAGGGCCGCCATGTCGCGGTCGAGCCGGTGGTCGTGCGCGCGAAATGGCACGTGGTCGCGCACGAGCCCGTGCACTTGCTGCAGCTCGGGCGTGGTCGTGAGGGGGCGCATGCTGTCGATCGCACGGGCAGCGGCGAGTAGCTCGATGCCCAGCACGGTTGCGGTATTGCTGCAGACCTCGAGCAGCTTGCGACCCGCCCAGGGCGCCATGCTGACGTGATCTTCCTGGCCCGCCGAAGTCGGCAGGCTGTCCACCGAGGCGGGGTGCGCGTACGCCTTGTTTTCGGAGACCAGCGCAGCGGCCGTGACGTGGGCCATCATGAAGCCCGATTCGAGGCCCGGCTCGGTCGCGAGGAACATGTTGAGGTTCGGATTCACGCGGCGGTCGAGCAGGTCGATGCGCCGCTCGGCGATGCTGGCGAGTTCGGCCACGGCGATCGCGAGGAAATCGCTCACGAAGCCGACCGGCTCGGCGTGGAAGTTGCCGCCCGACAGGATGTCGCTACCGAAGATGAGCGGGTTGTCGGACACGCCGTTGACCGCCGCGCCGAGCACCTGGCGGGCGTGCTCGAGCGTGTGTTCGACCGCGCCGAAGACCTGCGGCATGCAGCGCACGGCGTACGGATCCTGCACGCGCTCGCAGTCCTCGTGGCTGCGGCGGATCTCGCTGTCGGTCAGCAGTCGCCGCAGCCTCGAGGCGACCTTGACCTGCCCCGGGAGGCGGCTCGCATCCTGGATGCGAGCGTCGAACGGCGCGTGGCTGCCGGCGAGTCCCTCGACCGTCAGGGCCCCGGCGACGATCGATGCGTCGAGCAGTTTCTCCGCCTCGAACAGTCCCTCGAGCGCGAGGGCGAGGCTGAGCTGCGTCCCGTTCAGCAGGGCGAGTCCTTCCTTCGCCTCGAGCGACAGCGGCTCGAGACCGGCCGCCGTCGTCACCTGCGGCCCCCCGAGGGTCTCGTTGCCCCGCGTCGCCTCGCCTTCGCCAATGAGCGCGAGCGCGACGTGCGCCAGCGGAGCGAGGTCCCCCGACGCGCCGACCGAGCCCTGCGACGGGACGATCGGCAGGACGTCAGCGTTGAGCAACGCGAGGAGCATCTCCGCGACCAGCGGCCGCGCGCCGGAGAAACCGGCGGCGAGACTGTTGGCCTTGAGGAGCAACATCCTCCGGACGGTCGGGGCGGGCAGGGGGCGACCCGTGCCGCACGCGTGGCTGCGGATCAGGTTGAGTTGCAGCTTGCGGGTCTTGGCCGCGGGGATCACGCGGTTGGCGAAGGCACCGAACCCCGTGTTGATTCCGTAGGAGACTTCGCCGTGCTCGATGGCCCGTTGCACTGCGTCGCGCGATGCCTGCATGCGGCGCTTCGCGGCCGGGGCGAGCGTTACGCGCGGCCGCCGCGATTCGAACGCACGCAGTTGCGCGAGCGTCAGCCGCGTGCCGTCGATCTCGAGTGCGGGTCTCGCCTTGCCCCTGGCCATGTGCCCCCCCGCGGAAGTGTACGCGCTTCAGGCGTGGAGGCTGCGATAGCGCATGCGGTGCGGCTGCTCCGCGTCGTCGCCGCGGCGGCGCTTCAGGTCCGCGACGTACTCGGAGTAATTGCCCTCGAACCAGACCGCTTCGCTGTTGCCCTCGAAGGCCAGGATGTGGGTCGCGATGCGGTCGAGGAACCAGCGATCGTGCGAGATCACGACCGCGCAGCCCGGGAAGCTCAGGAGGGCTTCCTCGAGTGCGCGCAGCGTCTCGACGTCGAGGTCGTTCGTCGGCTCGTCGAGCAGGATGACGTTGCCGCCCGACTTGAGCACCTTGGCGAGGTGCACGCGATTGCGCTCGCCGCCGGAGAGCTCCCCGATCGCCTGCTGCTGCTGCGCGCCGCGGAAGTTGAAGCGTCCGACGTAGGCCCGCGACGGCGTCTCGTACGCGCCGACCTTGAGCATGTCGAGGCCGTTCGAGATCTCCTGCCAGACGGTCTTCCTGTCGTCGAGCGACTGGCGCGACTGGTCCACGTACGCGAGTTGCACGGTGGGGCCGATGCGGATCTCTCCCGCGTCTGCCTTCTCCTGGCCCGTGAGGATGCGGAACAGGGTGGTCTTGCCCGCACCGTTCGGGCCGATGATGCCGACGATGCCGCCCTGCGGCAGGTTGAAGTTCAGGTTGTCGAACAGGATCTTCTCGCCGTAGGCCTTGGCGAGGCCCCTGGCCTCGATCACGAGCTCGCCGAGCCGCGGGCCGGGCGGGATGTAGATCTCGTTCGTCTCGTTGCGTTCCTGGAATTCGCGCGACTGCAGCTCCTCGAAGCGCTGCATGCGGGCCTTGCTCTTCGCCTGTCGTGCCTTCGGGTTCTGCCGCACCCACTCGAGCTCGCGGGCCAGCATCTTCTTGAGCGCCTCCTGCTGCTGCTCCTCGACCTTGAGCCGCGCGTCCTTCTGCTCGAGCCAGGAGGTGTAGTTGCCCTGCCACGGGATGCCGTGGCCGCGGTCGAGTTCGAGGATCCAGCCGGCCACGTTGTCGATGAAGTAGCGGTCGTGGGTCACCGCG
>JBBIVG010000268.1:0-4540 GCA_037439865.1 Nevskiaceae bacterium | reverse complement strand
GAACGACGGCGGCGGCTCGATCCGCACGCCGGCGTCCAACTGCGGCCTGGTCGGCCTCAAGCCGAGCCGCGGACGCAATCCCACGGGGCCAAAAGCCCCGGACGTCTGGTGGGGCCTGATCGGCGAGCACGCCGTGACGCGCACCGTGCGCGACAGTGCGGCGCTCCTCGACGCCACCGCCGGCGACTACCCGCAGCAACTGATGAAGCTGGCGCCGCCCGCGCGGCCCTTCCTCGAGGAGACCCGGCGCGAGCCGGGGCGCCTGCGCATCGCCTTCACGTTCGACCCGGGCCTCGGCAAGGTGCTGCACGCCGAGAACCGCAAGGCGCTCGAGAAGACGACGGCGGCGCTCGCGGGGCTCGGGCACGAGCTCTTCGAGGTGCACCTGCCGTTGCCGCCGGAGTCGTTCGTCGAGAGCTACGCATCGCTCGTGGCGGCCGACGTGGCAGCGACGCTGCGCTACGCAAAGGTCCTGGTCGGTCGCGAGGCGACCGGCGACGACGTGGAACTCGCGACCTGGGTGCTGGCTAAGATGGGCGAGGCGCAGTCGGGTGCGGACGTCGCGCAGTCGCTGTGGACGATGCAGGCCTTCGCGCGGCAATGGCTCGCGTGGTCCGCCGGCTTCGACGTGCTGCTCACGCCCACGGTCGGCGTGCCGCCGCTACCGATCGGCGCGTACAAGCTCACGACCCTGCAGCGCCAGGCGCTCAAGCTCGTCACGGCTCTCCCGGCCGGCGCGTTGCTCAGCCAGCGGCCGAAGGTGATCGAGGCCTTCGCCCCGGTGTTCGAGTCCGCGCCGTACACCATGGTCGCGAACGTGACCGGCCAGCCGTCGATGTCCCTGCCGCTGCACTGGACCGACGACAATCTGCCGATGGGCATGCTGTTCACGGCCGGCACCGGCGACGAGGCGGTGCTGTTCCGGCTCGCGGCGCAGCTCGAGCAGGCGATGCCGTGGCGGGATCGCGTGGCACCCCACGCCTGCCAGCCCTGAGGTCCGCGCCATGAGCAGCAAGGGCTACCGTTCGGCCACCGTCACGCAGGGGCGCTTCGCCTCGGGCGCCCGGGCGCTCTGGCGCGCCACGGGCATGCAGGAAGGCGATTTCGGCAAGCCGATCATTGCCGTCGTCAACTCCTTCACGCAATTCGTCCCCGGCCACGTGCACCTGCGCGACCTGGGCCGGCTGGTCGCGGAGGAGATCGCGGCGGCCGGCGGCGTCGGCCGCGAGTTCAACACCATTGCGGTGGACGACGGCATCGCAATGGGGCACGACGGCATGCTGTATTCGCTGCCGTCGCGCGACCTGATCGCCGACTCGATCGAGTACATGGTGAACGCGCACTGCGTGGACGCCATGGTATGCATCTCGAACTGCGACAAGATCACGCCCGGGATGCTGCTCGCCGCCCTGCGGCTCAACGTCCCCGCCGTGTTCGTGTCGGGCGGCGCAATGGAAGCCGGCCGCATCCAGGTGCAGGGGCGCGAGATGCACGTCGATGCCGTGCACACGCTGCTCACGATCACGAACCCGAAGGCAACCGAGGAAGAGGTCCTCGCGTTCGAGCGCGCGGCCTGCCCGACCTGCGGCTCCTGCTCGGGCATGTTCACGGCGAACTCGATGAACTGCCTCACCGAGGCGATCGGGCTGGCGCTGCCCGGCAACGGCACGCTGGTCGCGACGCACGCCGATCGCAAGCAGCTCTTCCTGCAGGCCGGACGACTGGCCGTGGACCTCGCGCGGCGCTACTACGAGCAGGGCGATGCCTCGGTGCTGCCGCGCTCGATCGCAACCTTCGAGGCATTTGAGAACGCGATGCGGCTCGACATGGCCATGGGCGGCTCGACGAACACCGTGCTGCACCTGCTCGCCGCCGCCCACGAGGCCGGCGTGAATTTCACGATCGCCGACATCGATCGCCTGTCGCGCAGTTCGCCTTACCTGTGCCGGGTCTCGCCGGCCGCCCTCGACGTGCACATCGAGGACGTGCATCGCGCGGGCGGGATTCTCGGCATCATGGGCGAGCTCGACCGCGCCGGCCTGATCCATCGCGGCGTGAGCTCGGTGCACTCGAAGACGATCGGCGAGGCGATCGATCGGTGGGACGTCCGGCGCGCGCACGACGCCGCGGTACACGAGCTGTATCGCGCCGCACCGGGCGGCGTGCGGAGCACCGAAGCGTTCTCGCAGTCGAACCGCTACGCCGACCTCGACCTCGATCGCGAAAAGGGTCGCATCCGCGACGTGTCACACGCGTTCGCGAAGGACGGTGGCCTTGCCGTGCTCAAGGGCAACCTTGCCGAGGACGGCTGCATCGTGAAGAGCGCCGCGGTGCCGCCCGGCATGGAGCGGTTCCGCGGCAGCGCGCGGGTGTTCGACAGCGAGATCGACGCGGGCGACGCGATCCTGGCGGGCCGGATCAAGGAGGGCGACGTCGTCGTCATCCGCTACGAGGGACCGAAGGGCGGTCCGGGGATGCAGGAGATGCTGAAGGCGACGGGCGCGCTGATCGGCCGGGGACTGTCGTTCAAGACGGCGCTCATCACCGACGGCCGCTTCTCGGGTGCCTCTGCCGGCCTCTCCGTTGGGCACATCTCCCCGGAAGCGGCGGAGGGCGGCCTGCTGGCACTCGTGCGCGATGGCGATGCGATCGAGATCGACATCCCGGCGCGGTCCATGCGGCTCGACGTGAGCGAAGCCGAGATCGTGCGGCGGCGCGAGGCGGAGGACGCCCGCGGAGTCGCGGCGTATACGCCGGCGCAGCGCGACCGCGTCGTCTCGACGGCGCTGCGTGCGTACGGGCTGCTGGCGACGTCCGCGTCGCAGGGTGGCGTGCGCGACTTGAGGCAGGTGCGCCCGGCGCGTTGAGCTCAGGGCCGATTGCGTCCCATCTGTTCGTGGGACTTGACCCACTCGTCGGCCAGCACGGCGCTGCCGAGCGAGATGTCGCCCGCGAGGACGACACACGCCACGATCTCCGCAAGCTTGTCGGCCTTCCCGGTGCCATAGCAGCCGAGGACCTCGAGGCACTCACGCTGTGTCGGCAGGCCCGTGCCTCCGCCGTAGGATGCGACGATCAGCGACGGCAGCGTGACCGACCAGTAGTAGTCGCCGTTCTCGAGCAGCTGGGCGTAGGTGATGCCGGCGTGCGACTCGGCGACGTTGGCGACGTCCTGCCCGCAGGCGATGAACATGGCCGCGATGCCGTTCGCCGCGTGCGGACCGTTGTAGGCGCTGCCGGCCAGCAGCGCGCCGGCGTTGGATACCTGGCGCGCGCGGAACAGGGTCTTCGTGTCCACGCGCATCAGCCGCTGCAGCACTTCGTTCTTGATGATGGCCTCGGCCACCACTCGCCGGCCACGGGTCCTGAGCGTGTTGATCGCGGAGTGCTTCTTGTCGGTGTCGAGGCTGCCCGACAGCATGTACTTCGGGTGCGCGGGGTGGACGTCCTGGATCCACTCGCAAGCGGCCCAGGTGGCCTTGCCGACCATGTTCTGGCCCGCGGCATCACCCGTCGTGTAGTTGAAGCGCAGGTGCAGCATATTGGCGAGCGGGTATTGCTCGATCTCGACCAGTTTGCCGCTCTTCGTCGTGGACTCCGCGGCCGCCTTGACGCCGCCGTAGTTCTGCGTGATCCACTCGCCGAAGTCGCGGGCCTCGCGCGCCGTGTCGAACATGAACACGGGGGCGCGCTGCATGGAGCGCTTCACGACGGTCGCGGTCACGCCGCCGCTCTCGGTCAGCACGCGCATGCCGCGGCTGTAGCTCGCGACCAGCGTCCCCTCGGTGGTGGCTATCGGCACGTAGAAGTCGCCCTCGGCGTGCTCGCCCCGGATGCGGATCGGCCCGGCCAGGCCGATCGGTACCTGGGCGACGCCGGTGAAGTTCTCGATGTTCCCCGGGAGCAGTCCGGGATCGAAAGAGTAGGCCTGCACGTGCTGCAGCATCGCGCCGGTCTTCTCGCGCACGAACTCCGCGCGTCTGGCGGCCATGTCACGGGTGTAGTCTGCGTTCGAGTCGCGCGGGATGCGGTCGCGGGCGGACATGGCGGCGCTCCTTCTTGGAATCGGCCGAGGCTAGCTGGGCCCCGGCCCCGCTGTCCAGCCACGCGTCGGAGGCGCGGCTTGACGATCCCCACCGAGGAACTGCGTCAGTCGGTGGTCCACCAGGCCGCGAATTCGTCGAACTCGATGGCGCCGTCGCCGTCCGCGTCGATCTCGGCGAAACCGATGCGGGCCTCCTCGCCGGACATCCCAGCCTCGAGATTCTCGAGCAGGTCGACGAATTCCTGGAAGTCGATCCGGCCGTTCCCATCGGCGTCGCTGAACGCGAAATCCTCGCGCAGTTCCGCCAGTTGTTGTTCGGTGAGTGCGGGCACGCTCGCGGCCTCCTGTCGAATGCAGGCATTGCAGCACCGGCGGGGACGGTGCGCAATTCGGGTCTGCCCCGGCCGTGCCGACGGAGACCGACGCCGCGAATCCGCCCCGGACCGGTAAACTGTCGGTTACTCAAGGCAGGTGACGCGCATGACCAGGGCAGTA
>JBBIVG010000267.1:0-4559 GCA_037439865.1 Nevskiaceae bacterium | reverse complement strand
CCGTAGGTCAGGGGCATGTCATCCTCCGAATCCGGCGTACTCGTGGCGGAAAGTCGCATCCGGGGGCTCGACGCGTGCGCCGCCCGCCCCGAAGCACGGATGCGTGTGCCAGGGCCGCGCGGCGCGCGCAGTGAGTTGATTGAGTTCCCGCATGTAAGGCACCGCTTCGCTCTGCAGCTCGTCGCGGATGCCATCCCAGTCCGGGAATCGCTGGAAGGCCTTGAGCCAGATGGCCCGCCCTGCCAGGTAGCCCGATGCGCCGGCCGCGTAGGCGTAGTGCAGGACGCGGCGGAATTCATCCATGCCGGCGCCGGCCGAGAGCATGACCCAGGGGCGACCCGCCGCGCGATCGAGCTCGTGGAACAGCGCCTGCACCTGGTCCGAGCCGGCGTGCCCCGGCTCGGGCACGTCGCCCGCCGGCACCGGGCTTTCGAGCTTGAACAGGTCGACGCCGAAGCGCGGGGCCGCGAAGGCGCGCACGCTGTCGATGACGAGCTGCGCCTGCTTGGTCTTCATCTCGACGTATTCGCGGGTCTGCTCGGCGTCGCGGGCCAGCGGGTAGACCAGGAGCTCGAACACGAAGGGAATGTCGTACTTTCGGCAGGCTTCGCCGATGCGCTGCGTGAACGCCTGCTGCGCCTCGCAGACGGCCGCGTCGGCGTCGGGCCGATACCAGGTGAGCACCTTGACCGCGTCGCCGCCCGCGCGCTTGATCTTCTCCACCGACCAGTCGTCGATCTCCGAGGAGAGCCGGCCGCCGGGCGTCTCGCGGAAGATCGAGTCCTCCAGCGTCAGGATCAGCCCGAGCCGCGCGTCGAGCATCGTGACGCCGCGCGGATAGGCGTAGTGCGGGTCGAGCAGCATCGCCGAGGACTCGGCCTGCAGCTCGCGAATCAGCAGTTCCTTGAACCCCGCGACGTCCTCCCACGGCGCCTCCGCCGTGCCGCGCTTCGCCCGGATCGGGTTCTTGATCGGCGGGCGCTGGTCCACGGCCGTCATCCTGAAGCGCCCGGTCGCGTCCGCCATGCGGCGCATGCCCCGGTACTTGCCTGCCGATATCGTCATTTCACCCCCTGGATGCGCGCTTCACGCCACGCCGCGTGCCGCGAGAAAAGCCTCGAGCTCGGCCCGTGTCGGGCAACCGGCACGACCGCCGCGCCGCCGCACCTTGAGGGCGGCCGCCGCGGACGCGAAACCCACCGCCGCCGCCTCGTCGCGTCCTTCGGCCAGCGCGAGCGCAAACGCCCCGTGCCAGACGTCGCCGGCGCCCAGCGTGTCCACGACCTCGACGTCGAATCCCGCGTAATGCCGGATGTGGCCGCCTTCGAACGCGTAGACGCCGTCGCCCCCGACCGTGACGCAGCACCACCCGGGCAGTCCGCGCGCGACCTCGGCCAGCGCCCGTTGCGGCTGGTCGATGCCGGTGAAGTCGGCGAGTGCGTCCGCCCCGAACGCCACGTGGCTGGCCGCCCGCAGCAACGCGCCGTCCGGCGGAATCGGTCGATCGGCGTCGAGCACGCCCGGCAATGCCGCCGCTCGAGCGGCGCCGAGCGCGTCCAGCGCCCCCTCCGGCCAGCGCGTATCCGCGAGCACGGCGGCCGCTCCGATGCCCGCAGGACTGGGGAGCCACGTCGCATCCGTCGGTAGCGCGGGATCGAGATGGTTGACGATCATCCGCTCGCCGCGCGCATCCACGATCACGGCCGAAACCGACGAGGCGCAGCCGCTGCAGCGTCGGACGTGGGCGCAGTCGACGCCATACGCCGCGAGGTCCGCGACGATCATGCCCGCCGCCGCATCGTCACCGACTCGCGCCGCGAGGACCGCCCGGCCGCCGAGGCGGGCGATCGCCGCAGCCGCCGTCGCGGCCGGTCCGCCGCCCACGCTCTCGAAGCGCGTCGCGCGGTACTTCTCGCCGCGGTCGGGCAGCGCAGGCAGCGAGAACACGAAGTCCTGCACCGCATGTCCCACGCAGAAGACCGTCGGCATCGCGACCGGCGCTCAGGACAGGGTGACGGCGTAGACGAGGTGCGTCGTGTCGCAACGGCTCACGCGCCACTCGACGCGATTGCCCTCGAGCGAGACCGCCACCCGCTCGATGTGCAGCAGCGGCGCCCCGGGCTCGAGCTTCAGGCGGCGGCAATCGTCCTTCTTCGCGGTGTCCGCGCGCAGTTCTTCCTGCGCCGAGACGATGTTGATGCCGTACTCGCGCTGGTACAGCGAGTAGACGGCGTTCGGCAGCGGGTCGTGGCGCTCGAGGCCCGGGAACAGCGCCGCGGGCACCACGATCCTCTCGAGCACGGCCGGCTCGCCGTCGACGTCGCGGACGCGGGTGACCTCGTAGACCTCGGCGCCCGGCTTGAGCGAGAGCTTCGCGACCTCGGCACCACGCGCCGCGCGGCGCTTCAGCACGTCGCCCGCACTGGTGGGCAGCGCACGCTTGCCGCCCGGCCGCGCCAGGCGGAAGAACCGGAACATCGCCCGCTCCTGGGTGTGCTCGGCGACGTACGTGCCCTTGCCCTGCCGCCTGTCGATCAGGCTGTCGGCGGCGAGCGCGTCGAGCGCCTTGCGCACCGTGCCCTGGCTCACGTTGAGCCGGCCGGCCAGCGCCTGCTCGGATGGCAGCGACTCGCCCGGTCCCCATTCCCCGGCCGCGATCTGCTTCACCAGGAAGTCGTAGACCTGCTGGTAGAGCGGTCGGTAGCGCGGCGACTCGTCCATGGAGATCCTCCCCGGCGGGACGGTGATCGTACGCGAGCGCTTGCGCGCGTGTCCATTGTCTGCTGTATAGTGTCTTATATAAGACTTGCCGGTCCGCCACGCGGGCCGCGCCCGGAGGAAGCACCGTGACCACCACCGCCCCCCAGTTGCTCGTGCACGACCCGAAGGACAACGTCGGCGTCGTGGTCGTCGAAGGCCTCACGGCCGGAACCGAGATGCTCTGCGTCGTGACGCACGACAACTCGGACTTCCGCCTGACCGCGAGGATGGACGTCCCCATCGGCCACAAGGTGGCGCTCCGGGACCTCAAGGCCGGCGACACGGTGATCAAGTACGGCCAGGACATCGGCCGCATCGTCGCCGACGTGCGCCAGGGCGAGCACGTCCACGTCCACAACCTCAAGACCAAGCGCTGGTAACGGGAGGCCCACCATGAGCACGGGCAAGAAGATCTGGGCCTACCGCCGCGAGAACGGCCGCGTCGGCATCCGCAACCACGTCGCCATCCTGCCGGTGGACGACATCTCGAACGCGGCCTGCGTCTCCGTCGCCGCGAACATCAAGGGCACGCTCGCGCTGCCGCACGCCTACGGGCGCCTGCAGTTCGGCGCCGACCTCGACCTGCACTTCCGCACCATGATCGGCACGGGCGCCAACCCGAACGTGGCGGCGTGCATCGTGATCGGCATCGAGCCCCTCTGGACGCAGAAGATCGTCGACGGCATCGCCGCGACGGGCAAGCCCGTCGCCGGCTTCTGGATCGAGGGCAACGGCGACATCGCCACCGTGGCCGCTGCCTCGCGCAAGGCCAAGGAGTTCGTGCACTACGCGAGCGAGCAGGTGCGCGTGCCGTGCGACCTCGAGGAGCTGTGGATCGCCGCAAAGTGCGGCGAGTCCGACACCACGACCGGCCTCGCCTCCTGCCCCACCGTCGGCAACATGTACGACAAGCTGATCCCGCAGGGGCTCTACGGCTGTTTCGGCGAGACCTCGGAGCTCACGGGCGCCGAGCACCTCGCCGCGGCGCGCGCAGCGACGCCCGAGGTGCGCGAGAAGTTCGTGAAGGCGTGGCAGGCGTACCAGGACGAGGTCATCGAGGCGCACAAGACCTCCGACCTCTCCGACAGCCAGCCCACCAAGGGCAACATCGCCGGCGGCCTCACCACGATCGAGGAGAAGGCGCTCGGCAACCTCGAGAAGATCGGCAAGAAGGTGAGCTACATCGACGTGCTCGAGCCGGCGGAAATGCCGGCGCGAGGCGCGGGCCTGTACTTCATGGACACGTCGTCGGCGGCCGCGGAGTGCTGCACGCTGCAGGCGGCCGCAGGGTACGTGCTGCACATCTTCCCGACCGGCCAGGGCAACGTGATCGGCAACCCGATCATGCCGGTGATCAAGCTCACCGGTAATCCCCGCACCGTGCGGCTCATGTCCGAGCACGTGGACGTGGACGTCTCCGGGATCGTCCGTCGCGAGATCACGATCGACCAGGCCGGCGACGCGCTGATCGACATGATCGTGCGCACGGCCAATGGCCGCTACACGGCCGCCGAGGCGCTCGGTCACCAGGAATTCGTGATGACCAAGCTGTACCGGAGCGCGTGACAGCGCATGTCCGCCGACCCGGTACGACTGAGCCTCGCCGAGGCCGAGGCGCTCGCGCGTGATGCGCTGATCGCGAGCAGGACCAGCGCGGAGAATGCGGGGCCGGCGGCGCGCGCACTCGCTGCCGCGGAAGCCGATGGGCAGGCGGGTCACGGCCTGTCGCGCGTTCCGTCCTATGCCATGCAGTCGCGCGCAGGGAAAGTGGACGGGTACGCGCGGCCTGCGGTCGAGAA
>JBBIVG010000266.1:0-4569 GCA_037439865.1 Nevskiaceae bacterium | reverse complement strand
GGAGTGCTACTTCACCTTCATGCCCGGTTCGGCGCCCGCGTCCGGCGAGAGCAGGAAGATGTCCTTCCCGCCTGGGCCCGCCGCCAGCACCATGCCTTCGGACACGCCGAAACGCATCTTGCGCGGCTCGAGGTTGGCCACGACCACCGTCATCCGGCCCACCAGTCGTTCCGGTTCGTAGGCCTGGCGAATGCCGGCGAACACGGTGCGACGCTCGGTGCCGAGGTCCACCGTCAGCTTCAGGAGCTTGTCCGCGCCGTCCACGACGTCGGCGCTCACGACGCGCGCGACGCGCAGGTCGAGGCGGCCGAAATCCTCGATGGAAATCCTCGGCAGCGGCGCCTCCGACGCGACCGTCGAGGCCGGTGCCGCGGCCTGCGCCGGGGTCGAAGTTGCCGCCGCCGACGGCGCACCGGACGGCTTCAGGTTCTCGCTCGATGCGGCGAGCAGCGCCTTCGTGGCAGCGGGGTCGACCCGCGTCGCGAGCGGTTCGTACGTGCCGATCCGCGTGCCGAGCAGCGGCGCGGCGATGTCCTGCCATGCCTGAGCCTCGAGACCGAGGAACTTCTCCGCGCCGGCCGCGAGCCGCGGCATGATCGGCTTGAGGTACAGGGCCAGCACCCGGAACAGGTTCAGGCCGAGCGTGCACACGCCCTGCACCTCGGCGGCGCGCGCCGGGTCCTTGGCCATGAGCCAGGGCTTCTGCTGGTCGATGTAGAGGTTGGCACGGTCGGTGAGTTGCATCACCTCGCGCACGACGCGCGCGAGGTCGCGACCCTCGTAGGCTGCCGCGATGCTCGCGCCGGCCTCGACCAGCGACTCGTAGAGCGCCGGGTCCGGCAGGCGGTCGGCGAGCCGGCCACCGGAGCCGCGTGCGATGAACCCCGCGCAGCGACTCGCGATGTTGACGAGCTTGCCGACGACGTCCGAGTTGACCTTGGCGACGAAGTCGTCGAGGTTGAGGTCGAGGTCCTCGACGCCGTCTCCGAGGCGGGACGCGAAGAAGTAACGCAGGTACTCCGAGGGCAGGTGATCGAGCCACGCGCGCGCCGTGATGAACGTGCCGCGCGACTTCGACATCTTCTGGCCGTTCACGGTCAGGAACCCGTGCACGAAGACCGCAGTCGGCGGGCGCATGCCGGCGCCGTGCAGCACGGCAGGCCAGAACAGCGTGTGGAAGTACACGATGTCCTTGCCGATGAAGTGGTAGACCTCGGCGTCGCTGCCGGGCGTCCAGTAGCGTTCGAAGTCGAGCCCTGTGCGCCGGCAGTAATGGAGGAAGCTGCCGAGGTAGCCAATCGGCGCGTCGAGCCAGACGTAGAAGTACTTGCCGGTCTCGCGGGGAATCTCGAACCCGAAGTACGGGGCGTCGCGCGAGATGTCCCAGTCGCGCAGTCCCGCGGAGAACCACTCGCCGAGCTTGGCGGTGACGGCGGCCTGCAGGCGACCCTCGGACCCGGTCCACTCGCGCAGCATCGGCTCGAAGTCGCCGAGCCGGAAGAACAGGTGCTCGGACTCCCGCTGCACCGGAGTCGTGCCGCTCACGACGGACACCGGGTCCTTGAGGTCCGCGGGCGTGTACGTTGCGCCGCAGGCCTCGCAGCTGTCCCCGTACTGGTCCGGCGCGCCGCAGCGCGGACACGTGCCGCGGACGTAGCGGTCCGGCAGGAACATCTTCGCCTGCTCGTCGTAGGCCTGCCGGATCGTCTCGCGGCGGACGTGGCCGCCCTCGAGCAGGCGCTCGTAGACGCGCTCGGTCATCTCCCGGCTTTCGGGCGAGTGCGTCGTGTGGAAATTGTCGTAGGAGATGTCGAAGCCGCCGAAGTCGCGGCGCTGCTCGGCACCGACGCGCTCAATGAGTTCCTCGGGCGTCGTCCCTTCCTGCCGCGCCTTGAGCATGATCGGCGTGCCGTGCGCGTCGCTAGCGCAGACGAACAGGCAGTCGTGGCCGCGCATCCGCTGGAAGCGCACCCAGATGTCCGTCTGGACGTGCTCGACCAGGTGCCCGAGGTGCGGCGCCCCGTTCGCATAGGGGAGCGCGCAGGTGACGAGGATCGTGCGGCGGGTCGGTGGGGTCATGGGGCGTCGGACGGCGGGCAGGGCGCAGGATTATGCCACGCGCCGGGCGTCGCACGCCGGTCGGGCCCGGCCGGAGAGCGGGCTCAGCCCATGTCCTTCAGCTGCTCGAAACGCTGCTTGTTGATGGACTTCTCATAGGCCGAGCGGCCCGTGATCACACCCTTCTCGAGCAACTCCTGGATCGCCGAGTCCATCGTGCGCATGCCGAACTGCCCGCCGCTCTGCATGGTGTTCTCGAGCTGGTCGAGCTTGCCCTGGCGGATCAGGTTCGACACCGCCGGCGTGTTGATCAGCACCTCGAGCGCCGCGACGCGCCCGTGCTTGTCCGCACGCTGGATGAGTTGCTGCGAGATCACGCCGCGCAGCGACGTCGATAGCATCGTGCGCACGTGTCCCTGCTTGTCGGACGGGAAGGCGTTCACGATGCGATCCACCGTGGCGGCTGCGCCGTTCGTATGCAGCGTGCCCATCACGAGGATGCCCATCTCGGCGGCGGTGACCGCGATGCTCATCGTCTCGAGGTCGCGCAACTCGCCGACCAGCACCACGTCGGGGTCCTCGCGCAGGGCCGAGTGCAGCGCCTCGGCGAAGCTCGGGCTGTGGATGCCCACCTCGCGCTGGCTCACGAGGCAGTTCCTGCGCGGGTGCACGAACTCGATCGGGTCCTCGATGGTCAGGATGTGGCCCTTAACCCGCGCGTTGATGTCGTCGATCATCGCCGCGAGCGTCGTCGACTTGCCGGAACCGGTCTTGCCTGTCACGAGGATCAGGCCGTTGTTCGTCCGGCAGAGACCGCGGACCGCCTCGGGCATGTTGAGCTGCTCGAGCGTCAGCGCCTTGGACGGGATCGCGCGGAACACCGCGCCGAGCCCGCCGATGTGCCGGAAGACGTTGACGCGGAAGCGCGACACGCCGGGGATCGTGTAGGCGAAGTCGGCGCCGTCCTTTTCCTCGAGCCGCTGCAGCGCGCGTCGGGTCATGACCTCGGTGAGCAGCTCGCGGACGAAGTCCTGGCCGAGGCGCTCCTCGCGCAGCGACTGCAGATCGCCGTAGAGGCGGATGCGCGGCGGGTCGCCCGCGACGAAGTGCAGGTCCGAGCCGTTCCTGGCGAGGACCTCGCGCAGGAACTCGTCGATTCGGCGCGTCGGCTGCTGGGCGCCCGTGCCGCCGGCCGGGTTGGCTTCGGTGGTCATCCGAGACCCTGCGTGACGTCGGCCTTGAGGATCGCCGTGCCGTCGGGAATGTAGCGGGTGAACGGCCGCTTGTCCTGCGCATACGCGAACGCGTCCTCGGGATCCACCTCGCGCGCCTGGACGGCGGCGAGCAGCGACTGGTCCATGGTCTGCATGCCGAGGTCCTTGCCGGTCTGCAGCTGCGACGGGATCATGTGGGTCTGGTCCGTCATGATCAGCTTGCCGATCGCGCGGTTCATGACCATCACCTCGCAGACCGCGCGGCGGCCGCGCAGGTCGGGCGTGCGCACCAGCACCTGGGTGAGCACGCCGATCAGGCTCTGCGAGAGGAAGCTCTTGGTCTGCTCGCGCTCCTCGGCGGGCAGCGCGTCCACGACCCGGTCGATCGTCTTGACGGCGCTCGTGGTGTGCAGCGTGCCGAGGACCAGGTGCCCGGTCTCGGCGGCGGTCATCGCCCAGCGCACGGTGTCCGCGTCGCGCAACTCGCCCACCAGGATCACGTCGGGGTCCTCGCGCATCGCGGCGCGCACGCCCTCGGAGAACGAAGGCAGGTGGGTGTGGAGCTCGCGCTGGATCACCTGCGACATCTTGCTCCGGTGCACGAACTCGATCGGGTCCTCGAGGCTGATGATGTTGAGGCGCCGCGTCCGGTTCAGGTGGTCGATCATCGCCGCGAGCGTGGTCGACTTGCCGGTGCCCGTGGAGCCCGTGACCAGCACCATGCCCTGGTGGTAGTCGCAGAATTTCTTCACGACCAGCGGCAGGTTGAGCGAGTCGAGCGTCGGCACCTCGCTCGGGATCGCGCGGAACACGGCGCCGACGCCCGTGTCCTTGCGGAACACGTTGACGCGGAACCGGCTGCCGTCCTCGGAGACGTACGAGAAGTCGATGTCGTGGCCCTTGCGGAAGTCCTCCTGGTGCGAGGGCTTCAGGATCTCGTTCACGTAGCTCTCGAGTTCCGCCTCCGCGAGGTTGCGGAACTTGATGGGCAGCAGGTCGCCGTTCATGCGCAGCATGGGCGGCACGCCGACGGCGAGGTGCACGTCGGAGCAGCCCTGCGAGGCGCCGAGCTTCAGGAACGCGTCGATGCGGGCCAAGGTGGTCGCCTCACAGGTAGTTCTCGAGCGCCGCGCGCAGTTCGTCCATCGACTGGAAGCGCTTCGCCTTGTCGACGGCCATCGCCTTCATGACGATCTCGGAGAGGCCGGGCGGGATCTGCGCGTTCAGGTCGATCGGCGGCCGCGCCTTGCCCTGCACGTGCTGGTACATGACGGCCATGTGGTCGCCGCGGTGGTAG
>JBBIVG010000265.1:0-4587 GCA_037439865.1 Nevskiaceae bacterium | reverse complement strand
ATCTCGGAGGCCGTCGAGGTGGCCGCGCAGCGCGACGACACGAAGTACGCGCTCGGCAGCGTGCTGAACCACGTGCTCCTGCACCAGACGGTCATCGGGCTCGAGGCGATCGAGCAGCTCGCGATGGCGAACGATTACCCGGACGTGATCGTGGGTTGCACGGGCGGTGGCTCGAATTTCGCCGGCATCGCGTTCCCGTTCATCGGCGCGCAGCTGCGCGGAGGGAAGAAGCTCCGCGTCGTCGCGATCGAGCCCGCGGCCTGCCCGAGCCTCACGCGCGGGACGTACGCGTACGACTTCGGCGACACGGCGCACCTCACGCCGCTCACCAAGATGCACACGCTCGGCTCGACGTTCACGCCGCCGGGCTTCCACGCGGGCGGCCTGCGCTACCACGGCATGGCGCCCCTCGTCAGCCACTTGAAGGAACTCGGCTTGCTGGAGGCGCGCGCCTACGAGCAGACGAAGGTGTTCGCCGCGGGCGTGCAGTTCGCGCGGGCGGAGGGCATCCTGCCGGCGCCGGAGGCCAATCACGCCGTGAAGGGTGCGATCGACGAGGCGATCCGCTGCCGGGAGGAGGGTGTGTCGCGCGCGATCCTCTTCAACCTCTGCGGCCACGGCCACTTCGACATGCAGGCCTACATGGACTACTTCACCGGCAAGCTCGAGGACCGGCAGTACGACGAGCAGGAACTCGCGATGGCGCTTGCAGGCCTGCCGTCGGTGGCCGAGCCGGCCTGAGCCGGCTCAGGCAATCGACATCGCCGCGCGGAACCCGTCGTGAATGGCGCCGGCCAGCGTGCCGGTGCCGCCCTGCGAGCAGTCGCCAGCCACGTGGTACCCGATGCCGCGCCGCTCGATCTCGTCCGCGCAGGTCTCATTCCGTCGCGTCCCGGTGGCGACCACGACCGTGTCGGCCTCGAGCTCCGTCTCGTTGCCGTCGGGGTCGGCGATGCGGAGATGTCCGGATTCCCACGCCAAGACCCTGCGCTGCGTCAGTACACGGACGTCGAAGCGGCGTAGCTGCGACTCGATGAAGGGCACGATCGTGGGCGACTCGCCGCCCGCGATCTGCTCGAGCATCTCGACGATGGTGACGGCGATCCCGCGGGGCGCCAGCGTCAATGCGGTCTCGACGCCGACGGCACCGCCGCCGACCACGATCGCTCGCGTTCCGACCTGCGCCGTGCCGGTCAATGCGTCCCACGCGGTCACGACGCTCGCGGCATCGAATCCGGGCAGCGCGGGTATCGCCGGATGGCTGCCGGTCGCAACGACGACGGCGTCGGGCCTGAGTTCGTCGAGGAGCACGCTGATCGACGCGTCGCTGCCGAGCTTCACGCAGACGCTGCGGCGTGAGATCTGCCCGTCGAGATATCGCGCGAGGCGATTGATTTCCTCCTTATAGGGCGGAGCGGCGCAGAGCGGCAATTGTCCGCCGAGAGTCGAGGCTCGCTCGACGAGCGTCACGTCATGGCCGCGCAGCGCCGCGACGCGGGCCGCCTCCATGCCGGCGGGACCACCGCCCAGGACGAGCACGCGGCGGCGGTGTGCGGCCCGTTCGACGACGACCGGTTCCGCGGTGCCGACCGTCGCGTTGACCGCGCACTCGAGCGGCTTGCGCGACATCAGGCTGCTCGCGCAGTGGTTGCACATGATGCAGGGGTGGATTTCCTCGAACTCCCTTCGCCCGACGAGCCGCGGCCAGTCGGGCTCCGCGATCAGGCCGCGTCCGATCGCGACGAGGTCGGCGCGCCCGGACGCGAGCACCTCCTCGGCGAAGTCCGGATCGAGGATGCGGCCGACTGCCGTGACCGGCACGCGGGCGACCTTCTTTACGCCGTCGGCCAGGTCGAGGAAGCAGCCGTAGGGCTGCGTACCCATCGCCGGAATCGTGTCCCCGAGACCGTCGTGATTCGCAAGCGCCACGTGAAATCCGGCCACCCCCGCGGCCTCGAGCCACGGCACCATCTGCTGCGCCTCCGGCAGCGTCGGGCCGGCCTTGCCCATGGGCGGGTCGGTGCGGATCACGGCCAGCTTGTACTCGATCGGGAGGTCCGGGACGGCCTCGCGGATCGTGCGTACGATCTCGAGCACGAAACGGGCACGGTTCCCGAGCGAGCCGCCGTATTCGTCCGTGCGGCGGTTGAGGCGCGGCGAGCAGAACATGCCGAGCAGCCGGTCGCCGTGCAGCTGGATCAGGTCGAAGCCTGCGTCGCGCACGCGGATCGCCGCGCGGCGGAACCGTTCGCGGACGGCGGCGATGTCCTCGTGCGTGAGGCGATTGCAATAGTCGTCGAAGTCGGCGTGCAGCCGCTTCATCGCGGCTTCGCGTCCCTCGGTACGCATCAGCCGCGCGACTTCCGCCGTGTCGTACTCCTGGTGAAAGAGCTGCGCGGCAACGAGTGCGCCCTCCGCGTGGACGTCATCCACGAGCTGGCGCAGCCCCGGTACGAAGCTGTCGTCGTAGACGTAGGGCGTGGGCGCAAAGCTCGGCTGGATCGACACGTCGCCGATGACGATCATGGCGGCGCCGCCCCGGGCGATCCGCCGATAGAACGCCCGCGAGCGCGGCGTGACCACGCCCTGCGACTCGTAACCGGTCGTCATTGGCGGGAAGACGATCCGGTTGCGGAGGGTGAGGGGGCCGAGCCGGGCGGGCTCGAAGAGGAGGCGGCGCGTCACGCGGCGAAGCGTAACACTCGCTGCGCGCGCTCTTGAACCTGCGGGTCCACTGGCTTAGCTTGCCACGCAGGCCGGAGATCACGGCGAGGGACCTGGCATGAGCACGACGACCACCCATGCGGGCATACCGGCGCCGTCCACGGCACCCGGGTGGGCCCAGGCACTCAGGCGCTTCAACGACTGGATCATGTTCGACCTGTTCGGCGGCCCGCGCCCGTGGAAGTTGAGCTGGGTGATCAACTTCCAGAAAGGCGGCACGTTCCCGATGCTCGCGCTGATGATGTGGTACTACGCGGACAGGACGCCCGCGGCCACGTCAGCCGCCGCCTGGCTGTATCTCGCGCTGCACGGGTCCTACGGCCTCGTCTGGCTGCTGAAGGACACGGCCTTCCCGGACCCGAACTGGCAGCGGCGCACGACCATCGGCGGCGGACTCTATACGCTCGGCGGCCTCGTCCTGTACTGGTCGTTCGGCTGGCTGCTCATCTCGGGCCGTTCGACGCCGCATTACCCGCTCCCGGAGCCGCAGTGGTTCGCGCTCTGCGTGACGCTCTGCATCCTGGGCTGCGCGCTCATGATCGCCGCCGACGCGCAGAAGTACTTCACCCTGCGCGTGCAGCGCGGGCTCATCAGCGACGGCGTGCACCGCTACGTCCGGCACCCGAATTACCTCGGCGAAATGCTGGTGTACGGCTCGTTTGCGCTGCTGGTGTGGCACTGGTGGCCGTGGGTCGTGCTCGCGTGGATCTGGGGCACGCTGTTCGCGACCAACATGGTGATGAAGGAAGCGAGCCTGTCGCGCTACCCCGGCTGGGCCGACTACAGGCGGCGCAGCTGGTGGCTCGTGCCGTTCGTCCTCTAGCGGCCTGACGCGGCCGGCGCCCCGGCGCCGTTGACTATTCAAGTATTCACTAGAATACTTGGGCCATGCCCGCGACCCAGCGCCAGTTCAAGGACGAGATGTACGAGCAGGTGGCGCGCATCAGCAAGGCGGCGGCGGCGCCGAAACGGCTCGAACTGCTCGACCTGCTCTCGCAGGGCCCGCGGACCGTGGAGGCACTGGCCGGGCTGGCCGGCATCAGCGTCGGCAACGCCTCGCAGCACCTGCAGATCCTGCGGGCCGCGCGGCTCGTCGACGCCAGCAGGCAGGGGCTCTACGTCGAGTACCGACTGGCCGACGAGGACGTCGCACGCTTCTTCGTCGCGTTGCGTGCGCTGGCGAAATCCCGACTCGCCGAGATAGAGCGCGTGACGCAGGCGTTCTTCGAGCGGCGGGGCGGGCTCGAGCGCGTCGAGGGCGAGGAACTGGTGCGTCGCGTGCGCAGCGGCGAAGTCACCGTGCTCGACGTGCGCCCGGTCGAGGAGTTCGAGGCCGGCCACATCCCGGGTGCCCACTCGATCCCCGTCGGCGAACTGGCGCAGCGGCTGAAGGACATTCCAAGGGACCGCGACGTGGTCGCCTATTGCCGTGGCCCCTACTGCGTCATGGCGGTCGAGGCGGTCGAACTCCTGCGCCGCAAGGGCTTCACCGCGCATCGCATGGAACAGGGGGTCGCCGACTGGCGAGCGCGAGGCTGGCGGGTCGAGACGGCGCGTGGGCGCGGACGCGGCCACGGACGCGCCGGAGCCCGCGCGTGACCGGGATTCGGCTCGGGCTGCGCGAGAACCTCGGGCAGTTCAGCCTGCTGGTCGTCGTCAACGCGTTCGTCGGCGCCATGGTAGGGCTCGAGCGATCGATCCTGCCGCCGCTCGCCGAGCAGGATTTCCACCTCGTCGCGAAGACGGCGGTGCTGTCCTTCATCGTGGTCTTCGGCGTCACCAAGGCGTTCACCAACTATCTCGCCGGCCGGCTCTCCGACCGCTTCGGACGCAAGCACGTGCTCGTCGCCGGCTGGCTCGTGG
>JBBIVG010000264.1:0-4598 GCA_037439865.1 Nevskiaceae bacterium | reverse complement strand
GACGAAGCTCACCGCCGCCACGCGCGGGTCGGTGAGCAGCGTATCCACCGCCTCCCGGTCACCGTTGACGATGTTGAACGCACCGTCCGGAAGGCCCGCACGCTTCAACAGTTCCGCGACACGCAACGGTACGCTCGGGTCCTTCTCGGAAGGCTTCAGCACGAACGTGTTGCCGCAGGCGAGCGCCACCGGGAACATCCACATCGGCACCATGGCCGGGAAATTGAACGGCGTGATGCCCGCGCACACGCCGACCGGCTGCCGGATGGAGTAGCTGTCCACGCCGCCGCCGACGTTCTCCGTGAACTCGCTCTTGAGCAGTTGCGGAATTCCGCAGGCGAATTCGACGACCTCGATGCCGCGCGTGAGTTCACCGCGCGCATCGGACAGCACCTTGCCGTGCTCGGACGTGAGCAGCAGCGCGAGTTCGTCGGCAGCCTGCTCGAGCAGCGCCTTGAAGCGGAACATCACCCGCGCCCGCTGCAGCGGCGTCACGCTCGACCATCCGGGCAGCGCGGCCTCCGCCGCCGTAATCGCCGCGCGCGTCTCGTACGCCGTCGCAAAGGCGACGTGCCCGCGCAGCGCGCCGGTGGCCGGATTGAAGACCGGGCCCTCGCGGCCGGAGGTTCCCGCGACGTGCCGTCCCGCAATGAAGTGGCCCAGGCTGAAGGGCGCGTGGCTGGCTGCGCGAGAAGGCGTGCTCATCGTCATTCCTCGACCGGTGCGAACAACTGGTCCTGGGGCAGCACGGCATCGGCCGGGTACGGATCCTGCCCGGCCAGTTCGTCGTAGATGGGCGTGAAATCGGGCGCCGTCTCGCCGAACAACTGCCCGAAGTCGTCGATCACGAAGTACGTCTGCTGGTAAGTGTCTATTTTATATCGCGTCCGCATGACGCGCTTCAGGTCGAATCCGATGCGCCGCGGCTCGGGGCTCGACAGCGCGTAGGCGACCTCGCCGGGTGACGAGAGGATGCCCGCCCCGTAGATGCGCAGACCGTCGCCCGTGCGGACGAGGCCGAACTCCACCGTATACCAGTAGAGCCGAGCCAGGAATTCCAGCGCGTGCAGGCCGTCCGCCTTGAGTCCGCCGCGACCGTAGGCCTGCATGTAGTCGGCGAAGACGGGGTCGAACAGCAGCGGCACGTGACCGAAGAAGTCGTGAAAGACGTCCGGCTCGACGATGTAGGCGAACTCCCGCTCCTCGCGCAGCCACACCGTGACCGGGAAGCGGCGCTCCGCGAGATGACCGAAGAAAGCCTGTTCCGGAAGCAAGCCGGGGACCGCGACCACCCGCCACTTCGTGGCGCGTTCCAACCGGTCGTTGACCTCGTCGAAACGCGGGATGCCGCTGTCGTAGCCGAGGGTCTCGATGACCCGGAGGAACTCGGGGCAGGCGCGCCCGGGCACCAGGCGGATCTGCCTCGCATACAGGCGCCGCCAGCGGTCCTGGTCGGCCTCACCGTAGGCCGAGTAGTCCTGCCTGACCGTGTAGTCGGGGAGCATGTCGCGGTAGTCGCCGCGCAGGCCGTGCGTGCTTGCGCCGTACGTCGCCGGCGCGTCCGGAGCTGACATCGGGTTCTCCTCCCCCGTCCGAGGCGGCAAGCATAGACCCGACGGGGCTGGCCGGGGTCCCCGGAGCGTCTGCTATAGTTTCCCGCCCCACATTTCGGCCGGCGGCAGCCGCCGGCCAACCGAGTACGCAGAGGAACGCACATGAAGATCTCGACCCGCCTTTCCCTCCTGGCCGTGCTGCTCGCATCGGGTGTATCCGCCCACGCAGCCTGCGTGTACCCGCAGGCGCCGACGAAGTTCCCGAACGGCGCGACCGCGACGAAGGACGAAATGCTCGCGGCGCAGAAGTCCGTCAAGGAATACCAGGCGGCGGTCGAGGGAACGTACCTCCCCTGCCTCGAGCAGGAGAAGAACGCCGCCGTGGCGGCCCTGGATCCGGCCGACCCCGACCTGGCGAACAAGAAGCAGTCGATCGAGGGAGTGTGGGCGAAGAAGAACAACGCTGCGGTGGACGAACTGCAGGCCGTCGCCTTGCGCTTCAACGACGAAATCAAGGCGTACAGCGCCGCCCAGAAGAAGTAGGCGCAGCGTGGGACCCTTGCCGACGCCGGCCGAGGCCGAGGCACTGGTCCGCGAGCGGGTGAGAGCGCTGCCCGTCGAGTCGCGCCCGCTCGCATCGCTCGCCGGCGCGGTCCTGGCACAGTCCGTCCGCGCCGAGCGCGACCAGCCGCCGTTCGACCGTGTCACCATGGACGGGATCGCGTTCGCGTCGCTGTCGTGGCGCGAGGGCCTGCGACGCTTCCGCGTCACGGGCATACAGGCCGCCGGCCGCCCCCCACTGTCGCTCGAAGCCCCCGATGCGTGCCTCGAGGTGATGACCGGCGCGGTGCTGCCGACCGGATGCGATTGCGTGGTTCCCGTCGAACTCGTCCGCATGCAGGACGGCTGGGCGGAGGTCGATGGATCTGCGGACGTGGAGCCGTTCCTCAACGTCCACACCCGCGGTCTCGATTGCCGCGAAGGCGACATGCTGCTCGCCCGCGGCACGCGCCTCGGCGCGCCCGAACTCGCCGTGCTCGCCTCCGCCGGACTGCCGCGCGCGAACGTCCACGCCGAGCCACGCGTCATGATCGTCGCGACGGGTGACGAGCTCGTCGAGCCCGGCGAGCCGATCGAGGGCTGGCAGGTACGCCGCTCCAACTCGTACGCCCTGCGCGGCGCGCTGGCGCTGCGCGGCTTCTCGCGCGTGGCTGAAGACCACCTGCCCGACGACCCCGACATCCTGCGCGATCGGCTGGCGGTGCACCTCGGCACTCACGACGTGCTCGTCCTGACCGGCGGCGTCTCGATGGGTCGCTACGATCACGTGCCGCGCGCGCTCAGGGAGCTCGGGATCGACGAAGTCTTCCACCGCATAGCCCAGCGGCCCGGCAAGCCGATGTGGTTCGGCGTGTCGCGAGAGGGGCAACCGGTCTTTGGATTGCCGGGCAATCCCGTCTCCGCGCTCGTCTGCCTGGTGCGCTACGTCGTGCCGGGACTGCTGGCGTCGATCGGGGCGCGGACTGCGCCGGTCGAGGCCACGCCGCTCGGCGCACCGTTCAAGGTGCGGCCGCCACTGGCGTTTTTCCTGCCGGTGCAGCTCGAGCGGAGCCCCGCGCTCGAGCGGGTGGCGATGCCCAAGCCGACGCACGGTTCGGGCGACTTCATCTCGCTCCTCGGTACGGACGGTTTCGTTGAACTTCCGCCCGGTCCGGCGGACTATCCCGCAGGACACCTGGCCACCTTCTACCGCTGGTGAGGCGCCGCGGCATGCTCGGCAACCCTGAGAAACCCGGACCCGCATCCCTGCCCGACCGCGCCTTCACGCGCGACCGGCTCGGGCGGCCGATGCGCGACCTGCGCATCTCGGTGATGGACCGCTGCAATTTCCGCTGCCCGTATTGCATGCCGCGGGAAACCTTTCACGAGCGCTACCGCTTCCTCAAGGCGTCGCAGCGCCTGGGCTTCGAGGAAATCACGCGCGTCGCCCGCCTCTGCGTCGGGCTCGGGGTCCGCAAGCTGCGTCTCACGGGTGGCGAGCCGCTCCTTCGATCCGGACTCGCCGAACTGGTCGCCGAGCTCTCGATGATCGAGGGCGTCGAGGACATTGCGCTCACCACCAACGGCATCCTGCTCGCGCAGCATGCGGCGGAACTCAAGGGCAACGGCCTGCACCGTGTCACGGTGAGCCTGGACACCCTCGACGAAGCCGTGTTCGAGCGCATGAGCGGCGGCTACGGCGGCCTTCACCAGGTGCTCGAGGGGATCACGGCCGCGCTCGAGGCCGGGCTGGCTCCCGTCAAGGTGAACACGGTCGTGAAGCGCGGGGTCAACGATCACACGGTACTGTCGCTGGTCGAGCGCTTCCGCGGGACGCCGGTCATCGTGCGCCTGATCGAGTACATGGACGTCGGCACGCGCAACTCCTGGAAGCCGCAAGACGTCGTCCCGTCGGCGGAGCTGTTGCGGCGCGTCCGCGAGCGCTGGCCCTTGACGCCCGCGGCCGGACGTACGCAGGGCGAGGTCGCCGAACGCTACGTGTTCGACGACGGCGCTGGCGAGATCGGCTTCATATCCTCGGTGACCGCACCTTTTTGCGGGGACTGCAGCCGCGCGCGCCTCTCCTCCGACGGCGCCTTCTATACGTGCCTCTTCGCGTCGCAGGGAACCGACCTTCGGTCGCCGCTGCGGGCCGGGGCCAGTGACAACGACCTGGTCGCGCTGCTGAGGAGCGCCTGGTCGCGCCGCGCCGACCGCTACAGCGAGCTGCGCGACGCAGGCGGGGTGGTCGAGCATCCGCTGCCGAAAGTCGAAATGAACTACATCGGCGGGTGAGACGCATGTTCAGCCACGTGGACGAGCGGGACCAGCCTTCGATGGTGGACGTGAGCGGCAAGCCGGTTACCCGGCGCACCGCGGTCGCCGAGGCGCGCGTCCGCTTCCCTGCGGAGGTCGCCCAGGCACTGCGCGACGCCGGGTTCGCCACGAGCAAGGGGCCGGTATTCCAGACGGCGATCATCGCGGGCGTGATGGCCGCGAAACGAA
>JBBIVG010000263.1:0-4630 GCA_037439865.1 Nevskiaceae bacterium | reverse complement strand
ACCGGCGCCACTTCGGGCGCGGTGATGAAATCGCCCGCCGCGCCGAGCTTGCGTGCGCCGGCGCTGTAGTAGCCGAGCCCGGGCTCGTAGAGCGCCATCGCCATGAACCGATCGAAGCCGATCGCACCGCCGGAGCGTTCGATCTCGGCGCGAATCGCCGCTGCGAGTCGCTCGCTGTGAGCCGCTTCGTCCGGCGTCAGCTCGGGTAGTTCCGATGCGATGCTCATGGCCGCCCAGCCGGGGGCGCGACACCGCGACCCGTCTCGGGTATCGTCGAAACATGCAGACGACGGATCCCCTCGCCGGGCGCTGCGTCGTCATCACGGGCGGCGCGAAACGGCTCGGCGCCGCCACGGCGCGCAGGCTGCACGCCTCGGGCGCCGACATCGTCGTGCACTATCACCGCTCGCGCCCCGCGGCCGACGCGCTGGTGGCCGAACTCGATGCCGCGCGCGCCGGCTCTTCGCTTGCCGTCTGCGCCGACCTGAACGACGTCGACCGGCTGCCGGCGCTCGTGGACGCTGCGCTCGCCCGCTTCGGCCGCATCGACGTGCTGGTGAACAACGCCTCGACGTTCTACCCGACGCCCGTCGGCGCGATCACGACGGCGCAGTTCGACGACCTCTTCGGCACCAACCTGCGCGCGCCGCTGTTCCTGTCCCAGGCCGCTGCCCCGGCGTTGCGCGCCGCGCAGGGCTTGATCATCAACATGGTGGACATCCACGGACGACGCCCGCTCAAGGCGCATCCTGTCTACTCGGCCGCGAAGGCGGGGCTCATCATGCTGACGAAGTCGCTGGCGCGCGAGCTCGGCCCCGAGATACGCGTCAACGCGATCGCGCCGGGACCGGTGCTGTGGCCCGAGCGCGACCTCGACGACACCCTGAAGTCCGAAATCATCGCCAGGACGGCCCTGAAGCGCAGCGGGTCGCCCGACGACATCGCACGCGCCGCCCTCTTCCTCGCGACGGAGGCCCCGTACGTCACGGGCCAGGTGATCACGGTCGACGGCGGCCGCAGCCTCTGAACTCATGGCCGGGCCGCTCCCGGCGACCACCCGAGGTCCACCGGCTGCATCACGTGCGCGTCCCGATCGAACGCAGCCCAGAGCTCGCGCATCGTCACGCCGAGCGTCGGGTGCACGAGGTCGGGCGCGAGTTCGGCCATCGGACCCAGCATATAGGCACGACGCACGAGGTCGGGCCGTGGCAGGACGAGTCCCGGCCGATCGGTCACCATCGAGCCGTAGAGGAGGATGTCGAGGTCCATGGAACGAGGCGCCCATTTCGGTGCGTCGCGGGCGCGGCCGCACGCCGCCTCGGCTTCGTGCAGGTGCCCGATCACCGTGCCGAGGTCGTCGTCGGTCGCGAACCCGACGACGAGGTTCACGAAGTCCTCGCCCTCGAAGCCGACAGCGGCATTCCGGTACGCGCGGGAGCAACGGAGCCGCGGGTAGTGGCGCTCGAGCACGTCGAGCGCGCGGCGCAGGTTTGCGGCCGGCTCGACATTGCTGCCGGCCGCGACGAATACGCCGGTCACTTCGTCGCCTTGCCCGCCGGGTAGTCCTCGCGCCGTCGCTCGATCAGGATCCCGACGTCGCGCGAGCCCCGCAGTGCGCCCTGCTTGTTGAGGCGCACGCGCACCCACGGCACGCCGAACTCGGTGACGACGATCTCGGCGATGCGGTCGGTGAGCGTCTCGACCAGCTGGAACTGCGACTCACCCACGAACTGCAGCAGCCGCTTCGAGACCTTCTTGTAGTCGAGCGTGTCCTCGATGGAGTCCGATGCCGCGGCCTTGCGGATGTCGGCCGCCATTTCGAGGTCGATCACGACTTTCTGCTTGACGCGGCGCTCCCAGTCCCAGATGCCGATGATGCACTCGGTCGTGAGACCGCTCAGGAAGATGGTGTCGTTGGCGTTGGTGGCGGGCGGCATGGGGAAGCGCGGGTGGGGGATGGCGGTCAGCAGATAGCGGAGAGCGGATAGTAAGAGAAGTGCTGGTCGAAGCCGCGACTACCCGGCGGCCGACGGCGGCGAGAGTTCGGTCATCGGCCAGCGCGCGCGGGCCCGGATCGCGAGGTCGTCCCTCTGGCCCGCGGCCAGTCGCAGGTGTCCGAGCAGTGCGATCATCGCGGCATTGTCCGTGCAGAACTCCGCGCGAGGGTATACGACGCGCACCCCGTTGCGCTCCCCCATCGCGAGCATCCGGGCGCGAAGCCGGCGATTGGCGCCGACGCCGCCCGCGATCACGAGCGCCTGCGCGTCGGTCTGCCCGACGGCGCGTTCGGCCTTGATCACCAGCGTGTCCACCACCGCTTCCTCGAATGCGAGGGCCGCGTCGGCGCGCGTCTGCTCGTCGAGGTCGCGGCCGCGCAGCGCCACGACGACGGCCGTCTTCAGGCCGCTGAAGCTGAAGTCGAGCCCGGGCCGGTCGGTCATCGGGCGCGGGAACTCGAAACCTCCGGGCCGGCCGCGCTCGGCCAGCTTGGCGAGCTGCGGCCCGCCGGGATAGCCGAGCCCGAGCAGCTTCGCCGTCTTGTCGAAGGCCTCGCCCGCCGCGTCGTCGAGCGAGCTGCCTAGGATCTCGTAGCGCCCCACGCCGTGGACGAGCGCGAGCAGGGTGTGTCCGCCCGACACGAGCAGCGCCACGAACGGGAACGCCGGGGGTTCCTGCTCGAGCAGCGGCGCGAGCAGGTGGCCCTCCATGTGGTGCACGCCGATGCAGGGCACTTTCCAGGCGAACGCGAGGCTCCGCGCGACCGCCGCGCCAACGAGCAGGGCGCCGACGAGGCCGGGGCCGCTGGTGTAGGCGATACCGTCGATGCGCTCCCTGCCACCCGCGTCCGCGAGAACTTTCTTCAATATTGGCAATAACTTACGCAGGTGGTCCCGCGACGCGAGTTCGGGCACGACGCCCCCGTACGCCGCGTGCAGGTCCACTTGGCTGTACACCTCGTGGGCGAGCAGTCCCGCGTCGCCGTCGTAGACGGCGACCGCGGTTTCGTCGCAGGAGGTTTCCAGCCCGAGGACCCGCATGCTTTGCAATTCCCGGCCGCGATCTCTAAAATTTGCGACCCTTTTTCCCGGAAGCTCGGCCTCGCGGTCGTGGCCGGGCGACTTAAGACCAGACCTACGACCGAGGTTTCGATGCCCAGCGTTCGCGTTCGTGAGAACGAATACTTCGATGCCGCCCTGCGCCGGTTCAAGCGGGCCTGTGAAAAGGCCGGCGTGCTGACGGAACTTCGGCGTCGCGAATTCTACGAGAAGCCGACCCAGGAGCGGAAACGCAAGAAGGCCGCCGCGGTGAAGCGCCACCAGAAGCGCGGCATGCGCGACTACGGTGCCCCGCGCGCCCGCAACTACTGAGGTTGCGCGTCCCGTGACGCTCAAGGAGCGCATCACCGAGGACATGAAGGCCGCCATGCGGGCCTCCGAGAAGGAGCGTCTCTCGACGATCCGCATGATCCAGGCCGCGATCAAGCAGCGCGAGGTCGACGAGCGCATCACGCTCGACGATGCCCAGGTCCTCGCGGTGCTCGAAAAGATGATCAAGCAGCGCCGCGAGTCGGTCGTCCAGTTCGAACAGGGCGGCCGTACCGACCTCGCCGACAAGGAAAAGGCGGAGATCGCGCTGCTGCAGGCGTACTTGCCGGCCCAGCTCTCCGAGGCCGAGATCGACGCCCTCATCAAGGAAGCCATCGCCACGACCGGCGCCGCGTCCATGAAGGACATGGGCAAGGTCATGGGCGCCGTGAAATCGAAGGCCGCGGGGCGGGCCGACATGGGCGCGGTAAGCGCCCGCATCAAGGCCGCTCTCGGCGGCTGACCGGCGTCGCGTCGGGCGCCTTTCGGCGGCGCTACTGCTGACGCTTTCCAGGCAATCCGCTGCTCGCCCGACGCTTGCTCAAGAGCGGGGGCACGGGTGGCTGTCGGGTGCGGCCCGGACGCGCGAAGAAGACATGCGCGCCCGGACCGCACCCGACAGCCACCCCTTGGCTCGCGCCTGAGCGACTTGTCGGCGGGGCCCGGCTGCTCGGAGGAACCGGCAGCCGACCCCCGCCGACAAGTCGCACGGCGCGTAATTCGGTGCCAGGCACCAATTTCGACCGCAGCGGATGGCGGTTCGATGGCGCGGTGGTGCAGCGAGATCCGGTGACGTTGCGTGCGCCGTGCGAGTTTTCGGGCTTTGGCGAAAACTCGCTCAGGCGCTGGGCGTCCGGGCGGTGCTTCCGGGTCTGTTCCGGCGAGCATGTCTTCTTCGCGAGCCGGAACAGACCCGGAAGCACCGCCTCGTGCCGGCCTTGCCGAGTTCGCCAGGACCCGAGCCTTGCGGCGATACCGCGACAACCCCACTATCCACTGTCCGCCAGCCGCCATCCGCACCCCGTGGGCCGCATCCCGCAACACTTCATCGACGAGCTGATCGCGCGCACCGACATCATCGAGGTGATCGGCGCCCGCGTGCAGCTGAAGCGCGCGGGTCGCGAATACAAGGCGTGCTGCCCGTTCCACGACGAGAAGACGCCGTCGTTCACTGTGAGCGCCGACAAGCAGTTCTATCACTGCTTCGGTTGCGGCGCCCACGGCACGGCGCTCGGCTTCGTCATGGAGTACGACCACCTCGGCTT
>JBBIVG010000262.1:0-4724 GCA_037439865.1 Nevskiaceae bacterium | reverse complement strand
CAGCAGTTCGACGAGCCGACGTTCTGAGCGGAAGGCAATGCGCGTCTGTCAAGGCAGGTTTCGCCAGGACCCGGCGTTCAGCACGCGGCTGAAGCCGAGTCCACGCAGCCTGCGGCGGGCCATGGCGCTGCGGGTGCCCGACGCGCAGCAGACGATGACCCACCGGTTCGGGTCGAGCTCCTTCGCGCGCGCGTCGATGTCCTGCAGCGGAATGTTCACGCTGCCCGCAGCGTGGCCGCCCGCGAATTCGCCCGGACCGCGGACATCGACGACCTGGGCGCCTTCCGCGAGCAGGGACGGGATCCTGCGTCGCGCGACGATCGACGTGCCGATGCGCCAGGCGACATAGGCCACCGCGAGGCCGGGCAGGATGTAATCGGTGAGCATGATCGACCTCGTTACTTGGATTCCCGGGTTCCCGCGGCCAGGAACAGTGCCGGGTCCACCATCGCCCGGTTGACGGCGACGCCCCAGTGCAGGTGGGGCCCGGTCACGCGGCCCGTCGCGCCGACGAGGCCGATGACGGCGCCGGCGTCGACCGCCTGGCCGGGCCGCACGTCGATGCGACTCAGGTGGCAATACATGGTGACCACGCCATCGCCGTGGTCAAGGAAGACCGTGTTGCCGTTGAAGAAGAAGTCGCCCGCGTCGAGGACCCGGCCGGGGGAGGGCGCGAGAATCGGCGTTCCCGCCGCGGCCGCGATGTCCATGCCCGAGTGCGGGTTGCGCGCCTCGCCGTTGAAGAACCTGCGCAGGCCGAAGCTGCTCGAGCGCTCGCCCGGCACGGGCGGTTGCATGCGCAGTTCCGGCAGGCGTCCGGCGATGAACGTGCCGAGCGCCTTGTCGATCCGCACCCGCTCGCGCTCGATGCGTTCGAGGTCCTGCTTGTTCGGGTTCACGTGGCGCTTGTTCTTCACCTGCAGGCGCTGCTCGGCGTACTGCTTGTCGGTCACCGTGAATTCGAGCGGGCGTTGCGGCGCACCCTTGCCGGTCACGAGCGTGGCGGCCTGTGGGCCGGGCTGCGTGTCAAGCGGAATGCCGATCAGTGCCACCCAGCCCGTGGGACCCGGCAGCACCGGCGCACGATGATCGTTGAAGAAAACCTCGCCCGGGGCCTGCTCGCCCGTCCCGAGCTCGATGATGGCGAGTCCTCCCGGCACGCGACTCTCCAGGGGAAGGTCGATGGCCGCATTCGCGGCCGCAGCGAGCCAGGCGGCCAGCAGGGCGACCGCCTTCGAGCCTTTTCGCCCGTGGCGGACACGGCGCCGTGGACCACCGTTCGTCATTGTTCCTCGCCCGGCGCGGTGTCCGCTTAGCCGCTCGTCGCGACGACCGTCGCGCTGAACCGGCCGCGCGCCAGCCGTGTCTCGACCCGATCGCCCACGACGAGCATTGCGGCGTCCTGGACGACGTGACCCGCGGCATCGGCGACGATCGCGTAACCACGATCGAGCGTGCCGAGCGGGCTCACGGCGTGCAACGTCCTGGCGGCGAGTTCGAAGCGTCGGCGCGCCTCGGCGATGCCGTTCCGGGCCCCTGCGGCCAGCGCCCGACGCGCCGACTCGAGGCGGATGCGCTGTGCCTGGACGCGGGTTGCCGGCGACGATCGCATCAGCAGCAGCGAGGCAGCGCCATGGCGCGCCCGCGCGCGATCGATCCGGACCCGGACCGCCCGCGCGAGGCGCTCGTGCAGTTCGTCGAGCCGCTGTGCGTGCTGGCGCAGGCGCACCCCGGGGTGGACACGCGCCAGGCGGTGCTCGCGCGTCGCAAGCAGTGTCCGCAGATCGTGCAGGCGTCGCCGGGTCGCATGCTGGATCCGGCGTTCCGCCGCGGAAAAGGCGCGCAACCACTCCGCCCGATCTGGTACCACGCGCTCCGCGGCGCCCGAAGGCGTCGGCGCACGTTCGTCCGCCACCAGGTCCGCGATCGTGAAGTCGACCTCGTGGCCCACCCCGCTCACGATCGGGATGGGACAGGCGAACATGGCGCGAGCGACCGCCTCCTCGTTGAACGCCCACAGGTCCTCGAGCGAGCCGCCGCCGCGCGCGACGATCAGCACGTCGCAATCGCGTTGCGCCGCAGCCAGGCGCAACGCCTGCTCGATCTCGCGAGGCGCCGCCTCGCCCTGCACCGCGACCGGGTAGATGAGCACGGGAACCGCCGGGAAACGCCGGGCGAGCACGTGCAGGATGTCGCGGATGGCCGCGCCGGTCGGGGAGGTGATCACGCCGATCCGCTTCGGCAGGCGCGGCAGCGGCTGCTTGTGACGCTCGTCGAAGAGGCCTTCCGCGCCGAGCTTCAGTTTCAGTTCCTCGAACCGTCGGCGAAGCGCGCCCTCGCCGGCTTCCTCGAGGTGATCCACGACGACCTGGAACTCGCCGCGGGACTCGTAGAGGCTCACCCGGCCGCGTGCCAGCACGTGCGTGCCGTCGCGCACGGCGAAGCGAACCAGCAGGTTGCGCTGGCGAAACATGGCGCAACGCACCTGGGCTGCCTCGTCCTTGAGGGAGAAATACCAATGCCCCGAGGACGGACGCGACAAGTTCGAGATCTCGCCCTCCAGCCAGACGGAGCCCAGGCCGCGCTCGAGCAGCACCCGGGCCTCGCGGTTCAGGCGGCTGACCGTGAAAATCTCCCGCGGTGGCGGGGAGTTGGGGTTCGAATCGGGACCAGTGTCCTGCATGGTGGCGCAGATCTTAGCGGCCGGCGTCCGTGGCACAAGCGCCACCACGCAGTTTCCCCCGGGAGGCCGCGCCGGGTACAATTCCGCGCTTCCTTTTTCACGGCCGGGTCAGCCCATGCTGCGCATCCTCGAGGAAGCCCTCACCTTCGACGACGTCCTGCTCGTGCCGGCCTTTTCGCAGGTCCTGCCGCACGAGGTGGACCTCGGCACGCAGCTCACCCGCGGCATCCGGCTCAACCTGCCGGTCATGTCGGCGGCCATGGACACGGTGACCGAGCACCGCCTCGCGATCGCGATCGCACAGGAGGGCGGCATCGGCATCGTCCACAAGAACATGAACGTCGAGGCGCAGGCGCGCGAGGTGGCGCGCGTGAAGCGTTTCGAGAGCGGCATCATCCACGACCCCATCACCGTGCGCCCGGACGCCACCATCCGCGAGGTGCTCGAACTCACGCGCGCGAAGAACATCTCGGGTGTACCGGTCGTCGAGGACGGCAAGGCGGTGGGCATCGTCACGCATCGCGACCTGCGGTTCGAGACGCGGTACGACGCGCCGGTGTCGTCCGTGATGACGCCGCGCGACCGACTCGTGACGGTGCGCGAGAACTCGCCCAAGGATGAAGTGCTCGGGCTGCTGCACAAGCACCGCATCGAGAAGGTGCTGGTGGTGGACGACGACTTCGCGCTCAAGGGCATGATCACGGTGAAGGACTTCCAGAAGGCCACCGAGTTCCCGCGCGCCTGCAAGGACGAGCGCGGCGCGCTGCGGGTCGGCGCGGCGATCGGCACCAGCGCGGATACGCTCGATCGCGCGGCGGCCCTGCGCGAGGCCGGCGTGGACGTCATCGTCGTCGACACGGCGCACGGTCACTCGCAGGGCGTCATCGAGACCGTGCGCAGGATCAAGGCTCGCTGGCCGAACCAGCAGGTCATCGCCGGCAACATCGTCACCGCCGAAGCCGCAATGGCGCTGGTGGACGCGGGCGCCGACGCGGTCAAGGTCGGCATCGGGCCGGGCTCGATCTGCACGACACGCATCGTCGCGGGCGTGGGCGTGCCGCAGATCAGCGCCGTGGCCAACGTGGCCGCGGCGCTCGCCCCGCACGGCGTGCCGCTCATCGCGGACGGCGGCATCCGATTCTCGGGTGACGTCGCCAAGGCCATTGTGGCAGGCGCCTACTGCGTGATGATCGGCGGGCTGTTCGCGGGCACCGAGGAGTCGCCCGGCGAGGTCGAGCTCTACCAGGGCGCCTCCTACAAGTCGTACCGCGGCATGGGCTCGCTCGGCGCGATGGCGCAGGCGCACGGCTCGCGGGACCGCTATTTCCAGGACACGACGGCCGAGCTCGAGAAGCTGGTGCCGGAGGGCATCGAAGGCCGCGTACCGTACAAGGGCAGCATCGTGGCGATCCTGCACCAGCTCACCGGCGGTCTGCGCGCCGCGATGGGCTACACCGGCAGCGGCAGCATCGAGCAGATGCGCACGCGGCCGAAGTTCGTGCGCATCACCGGCGCGGGCATGCGCGAGAGCCACGTGCACGACGTGACGATCACCAAGGAAGCGCCGAACTACCGTGTCAGCTGAGTCCGCGACCGTCCGACCGTCGGACATCCACGCCCACCGGATCCTGATCCTCGATTTCGGATCGCAATACACGCAGCTGATCGCGCGTCGCGTGCGCGAGCTCGGCGTCTACTGCGAGATCCACCCGTGGGACGCGGACGAGGAGGCGGTACGCGCGTTCGGCGCGCGCGGCATCATCCTGTCAGGCGGCCCGGAGTCGGTCACGCAGGCCAGTGCGCCCGCGGCGCCCGCGGCCGTGTTCGAGGCCGGCGTTCCGGTGCTCGGCATCTGCTACGGCATGCAGACGATCGCCGCGCAGCTCGGTGGGCGTGTCGAGCCCGGCACCGTGCACGAATTCGGGTACGCGGAGGTGCGCGCGCGCGGCCACTCGGCGCTGCTGCGCGACATCGAGGACCGCGTCAATGCCGAGGGCCACGGCCTGCTCGACGTGTGGATGAGCCACGGGGACCGCGTCAC
>JBBIVG010000261.1:0-4726 GCA_037439865.1 Nevskiaceae bacterium | reverse complement strand
CCGAGAAGACGCCGATGTCCGCCTGCAGCGAAAGACCCCACGCCTCTTCGGTGGACTTCATCTCGAGGTTCTGCTTGATGTCGCGCGTCTCGAGGCCCCTGAACTTCACGCCCGACCAGATCTTCGCCAGCGCGGCGGCGTTCGCGCCGGTGGGCGCGTTGCCGATGATCTCCGCGCAGCAGTTGTCGTCGGACTTGCGGTAGTCACCGATGAAGGTCAGCTTGATGTCGTCGGTGGGATCGGCGACCCAGATGGTGCGCATAGCGCCTGCATCGCGCGCAGGTAGTCGACGGTGCGCGCGCCCCAGCGGTCGTAGCCGTTTGTATCGCCCCCCGCCGGCGTGTCGCTGATGTTGTTCAGGTAGCCGTCGAAGCTGCCCCAGAAGGCCGTCGTGCGCGTCTTGAGCTTGTCGCCGAGCGGGACGTCGACGGCGCCGCGCAGCCGGACCTCGTTGTCCTGGTAATACGCGAGGTCGGCGTAACCGTCGAGCACGTTGCCCGGCTTGACGGACACCACGTTCACCACGCCGGCCGAGGCGTTCTTGCCGTACAGCGTGCCCTGCGGGCCGGCCAGCACCTCGACGCGGTCCACGTCGTAGAGATCGCCGAACGCCTCGCCCGACGACGCCATCACGACCCCGTCCAGCACGAACGCGACGCTGGGCTGCGCGGCGATCGCGAAGTTGATCGTGCCGACGCCGCGCAGGAACAGCGCCTGGTTGATGGCGGTGTTGGTCTTGCGGATGTTGAGGGTCGGCACCAGCCGCTTGAGGGACTCGGTGCTGAAGCCGCCGACGGCTTCGAGCAGGCTGCCGTTCACGACCGACACTGCGATCGGGACCTCCTGCAGGTTCTGCTCGCGCTTCTGCGCCGTGACCACGATCTCCTCGAGGCCCTCGGGGTTCGCCCCGGCCTGCTGTGCGCGGGCGGCAGGGACTGCGGCGAGCGCCGCGGCGACGGCAAAGGCCACCGGGCTCGCGGACATGCGGGACTTGCGTGCGTGCATCGTTCGGATACCCCCAGCTGTTTCTCGAAGTGTGGCGCCGCGGCCGCAGGCGCGGCACGGACGTCCGGTTGAAATGACGGTAGCACGAAGATTCTATGTCTTACAACCCTTATATAAGACATCGAATGTTCGTTGCGGATGCACCACAGGCGCCCCCGCTCAGGCCGCGCGCCAGGTCGTCTCCACGCACGGCTTCCCGCCGAGCTCCCCGGTGTGACGCACGGCCGGTCCGAGCGGGATCTCCACGCCGCGGCGCGCGAACACGGCCAGCTCGTCCAACGCGAGCGTCAATTCGTGGCAGCGGCCGCCGTCGAGGGCCCGTCCATCCGGGAAGCGACGCCACTCGCCTGCCGGCAGGTAGACGCGGACGCGGCCGGACGGGTCGAGGCACGGCGCCACGAGCAGGTCGTCGCCGCAGAAGAACTGATGATCGAAGGCCCAGGACTCGGGTTCGTCCGGACAGGCGAGCACCATGGCGCGCTGCACCGGCAGGCCCGTCTCGCTCGCCTGCTGCACGGCGTTCCAAAGGTACGGCAGGAGACGGTACCGGAGCTCGAGCGCGGCGGTGGCCGCGCGCTCGGCCTCCGCGCCGTACGACCACGGCTCCCGTGCGCCGATGCCGTGCAGCCGCATGTGCGCCGAGAAGACGCTCGCCTGGGCCCAGCGCACGTAGAGCACCGGGTCGCGCTGGTCGCCGTAGAAGCCGCCCACGTCCGTCGCGTAGTACGGAGCGCCGGTCAGCCCCCAGGATAGGCCGCCGCGGATGCTCGCCGCCAGCCCGCCCCAGTCGGCCTGCGGGTCCCCACCCCACTGCGACGGATAGCGCTGCGAGCCGGCCCACGCAGCGCGACTGAAAAGGAAGCCGCCGTCCTTCGCATACTTCGCCGCGGCCTCGTGCACGCAGCGGTTGTAGAGCAGCGCGTAGACGTTGTGGAGCAGGTCACCCGTCGCGCCGTCGGACGCCACCATGTGCGGCTCGATCTGCTCGCCGAAGTCGGGCTTGATCATGTCCACGCCGAGTTCGAAGAGATCGCGATGACGGTCGCGCCAGTACGCGTACGCATCGGGATGCGTGAAGTCGAGCAGGCCCGACTCGGGCAGCGGAGTGAGCACCTTGCCGAACGGCTCGAGGTCCCACTGGTAGCGGCAGGCCTCGCCGGTGCGTGCATCCTTGAGCAGCCAGCCCTTGGCCGCGAGTTCGTCGAAGAGCCGGTTGCGCACCGAGACGAGCGGGTATTCCCACACGCAGATGCGGAAGTCGAGCGCCTTCAACTGCTCGATCACGGGCCTTGGATCCGGATAGCGCGCAGGATCCCACTCGAACGCGAAGCGCGTGTCCGTGTCCTGCCATGCGCGCCCGTCGAACGTGATGGTGTCGCAAGGCATGCCGCGCGCGCGCACTTGGCGCGCGACCGACAGGATCTCGTCGGCGGTCCGGTAGTAGGCCTTCGAGAGGATCAGTCCCAGGCTCCACAGCGGCGGGACGGACGCGCGGCCGGTGAGCGCGGTGTACTGGCCGAGGACGTGCGCCCCGTTCGCGCCGTCGAACAGGAACAGGTCGAGCGACGGGTCGTCCACCTTCAGCCCGTAGGCACGCTGCGACCACGGCGCGAATCCCACGCCGTGCACGACCGGCGCCACCGTGTGCACGAACACGCCCCACCCTTCGGGGCTCCACGCGAACGGCGCGTTCTTGTAGCTCACCTCGGCGTTCACGCCGAGCGCGTCGTGATTCCAGGAGCGCACGAGCTGCCCGCGCCGGTCGAGCCGGCCCCATTTCTCGCCGAGCCCGTATACGGGCGTGTCGTGGCCGAGCTCGAGGCTGACGAACCACGCGTCGTCGATCCTCGCGAAGGGCGGGAGACGGAAGCGCCTCACGAAGTGACCGTCGGTTGGCGAGGACTGCACGGTGCGTCCGACGACCCGCAGCACGAACGACAGCGGCTCGTGCCCGATCTCGAGCGTGCGCCCCTCCGCGACGATTCGCGTCCCGCCGTTGCACGGCTCGATGCGTGCGGGCAGCGCTGCCGGCTCCTTCAGCAGGATCCCGTAGTCCCGGGCTCCCGGCCCCAGCCGCAGGCGGGCGCCGCTCGCGAGCAGTTCGACGCGCAACGGCCCCGCGTCCGTCGGGAACACGACGCTCCCGTCGGTGCTCGCCTGCGGAAGCCCCGTCACCTTCACCGGGGGGATGCGCCCCCAGTTCGGCGCCTCGACGTCGAACGCGCCCATCTCAGGCGAGCTCCAGGACGGGGAGATTCCAGCGCGCCGCGATCGCCCGGAGCGCCGGCTTGTGATCGCCGTACGCGAGTGCGAAGTGGTGCTCGAGGCCCTCCTCCATGATCACGCGACCGACCTCGGCCGCCGGCCGGTCGAAACGCACCGTGCCGGAGCAGCCAGTAAACGCCATCGGCGCACGGATCACCTCGGCACCCGCGATCATCAGCTTGGTTTCGTTGCGCGCGCGCGAGAGGCGTGCGAGCGTCACGCGGCCCGGCTTGATCGGGAACTGGTGCAGCAGTGGCATCCTGCGATTGGTGTGGATCGTCGCCTCGGCGCGGGCCTCGGGATCGCGCATCGAGATCGGCGCGAGCCCGCAGTGCCACAGCACCGCGGTGTCGTCCGCCGGCGTGATGTCGACGAGGTCCGCCATCCACGCGGGCTCGCCCGCGAGTTCCTGCAGCATGAGCTGCGAGAGCGAGCCGTGCACATCGGCCTCGCAGGCGGCCGGCACCTGCTTCTGGTTCATCATCGCCATGGGGCCGCAGGCCGCGCAGCCGTACTCCGTGAACATCTCCGGCCAGCAGCGCACCGCGAGACCCTTGGCGTGGCTCTCCTGCTGCACGTCTTCGAGGGCGCAGAAGACCCGGAACGAGCGGTCGAGCTGCTCCTGGTCCACAGCGTCGAGTCCCGCGAGCTCCCGCGCAGCGCCTGCGCGCGCCATGCCGACCCGACGCGCGTCCATCGCCCGGGCCTTGTCGAACAGCCGGTTGAGCTGCACCGTCTCCACCTGCATTCCGGCGAGGTCGAACAGCAGGCGCTCGTCATACTCGCAGGTGTCGAATCCGTCGGGATGCTTGCCGACCACCGTGATCTTTGCGCCCTTGAGCGACCGGAGCACGGCGTCGGCCTTCGCATCGGCGGACGCAGCCACCGGCCGCGCCCGCGACGGAACGACGGCCGCGGGCCTGGCGAGCGCGCGCAGGCTGTCCGCCAGTCCGGGCGCATCGGGCGCGGCGTACAACCATCCGTGCGGGACCCCGGCGCGGCCGAGCGCGTGGGCCGCGAGGTTCAACCCGCAATAGGCGTTCAGCCGCAGCCGACCGCCGCTGCGCGGTTCCGGCACCGCCCAGATCGCGATCGGCGTGGTCGCCTCCTTCGCGAGCTTCACGGTCATGGTCGCGTCGGTGAAGGTGATCTGCAGGATGAGCAGCAGGTCGATCGGACCGGCGGCCCCGATTTCTGCCACGGCCTTCTCCGCCGCGGCACGGTCGAAGAGCAGCTCTCGCGGCCCGACGGTACGGATGCCCGCGGCATCGAGTGCCGCGAAGGCCCGCGTCTTCATGTCCTCGGCGAACGGAACGTCGAAAGTGGGGCGGGCCAGCACGGCCACGCCGTAGGTCAGGGGCATGTCATCCTCCGAATCCGGCGTACTCGTGGCGGAAAGTTGCGTCTGCAGGCTCGACCCGCGCTCCGCCACGGCCGTAGCAGGGGTGCGAGTGCC
>JBBIVG010000260.1:0-4727 GCA_037439865.1 Nevskiaceae bacterium | reverse complement strand
GTCACGCCGTGCCACCGCTTGAAGGCCCGCACGAAGCTCGTGGGGGTGCCGTAGCCGAGCGCGCCCGCGATCTCGCTGACCGGAAGGTCCGTCTGCTCGAGCATCCGCGTCGCGAGATTGCGGCGTGCCTCCTCGAGCAAGCGCTCGAACGTCGTGCCCTGATCCCGCAGGTAGCGGTGCAGGGTGACGCGATGGATCGCGAACATGTCGGCGACGCGCACCGCCGAGCACTCGCCGCTTGCGAGCAGGTTCTCGATCACGTGCCTCACGCGGGACACGAAGTCCGGCTGCTCGCGCGCCTCGAGTTCGCTCAGGTACTGGCGCAGGAAGCTGTCCAGCTGCTGTTCCGACCCCTGGCGCGTCTCATCGAGCGCCGACGCCGGGAAGAACACGGCGTGCCTCGGCTGGTCGTACAGCACCGGGGCACGGAAGAAGCGCGCGTAATGCTCGGCCACGCGAGGCCGGCGATACGAGATGTGGACCTGCGACGGGCGCCACGTGCGCGGAAAGATCGCCTCGAGGTGCTTGATCGTCGCCGCGAGGGCATACGTGAGCACGTGATCCCGGCCCGGGAAGTCGCTGTCCACCGAGATCGAGAGGCAGGCGAAGCCGCGGTCGCGCGTCAGCGAGTAGGTCATGCCGTGGTACCAGAGGCCCACGTACCGCACGAGGCTCTCGACGGCTTCCCCGGTCGTGCGCGAGTTGAAGACGAGCAGCCGCAAGGGGCCCGCGTTCTCGAGCATGGCGCGTTGACCGAGCATCAGGCCGAGGTCGTCGCGACCGGTGGCGTCCGCCGCGGCCTGCAGGATCTGCCCGTACAGGCGCAGCGGGACCGGTGTCATCGGCTTCGACATCATCGCCGGGGTGACGCCGAACGACTCGAGCAGCTCCCAGGGATCGTGGCCTGCTTCGCGCATCACGCTAGGAAGCTCGGACAGTGCGCCGACCGGGCAACCCTGCTCGTGAGGTCCGTGCGCATGACCCGGCCGCGGCGCCGCCTCGGGCTCGCCGCGACCGAAGCCGACGACGGTCGGCTCCTTGCTGCGCTTACCGGACAAGGAATCCCCGCTGCCCGGGCTTGCGGTTCGGCGTCATCCCCAGGGCTGCGAGCGTCTCGTCCACGCTGTCGTACCAGGTGCCGATCCTGTAGATGCGACGCGTATCGTCCGCGGTCGCAATATCGCGCCCCAGCTCCCGGGCCATTCGTGCGACCTGCTCGACCTGTTGCACGGACGTGAACCGCTCGCCCTTGCGCCGCCAGATGTTGTCCTCGATCCCGACACGCACGTGCAGGCCCATCGCGATCGCCATCGCCATCATCGGAGGGCCGTTGCGCATGATGCCTTCGATCTGCAGCACGCCACCCTGCGGCGAGCGGCGGATGTAGTCCATCATCGCGAACGGATCCGGGCCGGAGGCGCCGCCGCCGATCGCGACGTAGCAGTGGTTGAGCGGGCCCATGTAGTGGCCGCGGCGGACCAGCCGCTCGACCGTCTCGAGCTGCGGCGTATTCGCGAGCATGAAGTAGGCCTGGATGCCCTTCTCTCGAAGGCGCTTCAGGTGTTCCAGGTAGAACGTCGGCGTCGCATCCACGACCATGTCGGCCCACGCCTTGCAGATGGCCGGGTTCTCGAACTGCGTGCCTTTCACGTCGTCCTCGGTCATCAACTCCGTGATGTTCATCTGGAGGGTGTTGATCGCGATCGTGACCTGGTCCGGCTTCGGCGTGAGGTCGGCGAGCAGGTGACGGGTGTCATAGCCGAGCCACTTGGCCTGGTCACCCTCGCCCTCGGGAGAAAAGGAAATCGAACCCCCGACCTGGAGCACCATCTTGGGCACGCGGTCGCGGAGTCGCGCGAGCAGCTCGTTGAACATCGAGAGGCGCTTGCTGCCCTTGCCGTCCGCCTCCCGCACGTGGACGTGGAGTACCGTGGCGCCCGCGTTGTAGCAATCCACGGCCTTCTGGACCTGCTCGTCCAGCGTGACCGCGATGTCCTCGGGGAAGTCTTCCGGCATCCACTCGGGGCCGTAAGGCGCGGCGCAGATGATCAGTTCGTCCTGGTTCTCGGGCAGCAGGGCGTCGTCGTCGAAGTACATGGGCGGGCGTCCTGTCGGTTGTTCTGGGAGGCGGCCAGTATTACCGGGGGAGAATCGGAGGAATATTCTTTTCGTATTAATTAATATTCTTTGCGTAACACATGACTGCAGTTACGGGAGGCCGCTCCGGGCAGGTGGTTCCTCGGTTTCGAGACCATCGGCGCCCGGCCGGCCTCAGATGACGACGCCGCCGTTCGGACTGATGATCTGCCCGACCAGGTAGTGCCCGTCGCTCGCGAGATAGACGGCGAGGGATGCGTACTCCTCGATCGCCCCGAGTCGTCCGAGCGGCACGAGCTGATTGAAACGGTTGCGCTCCTCTTCGCCCGCGCGGGCCCAGTAGGCCTCGAAATCCGGGGTGTGGATACCGCCTGGTGCGATCGCATTCACGAAGATGTTCCCTCCGGCGACCTCGAGCGCAACGGCCCTCGTGAACGCGATGACGGCGCCCTTGGTGGCCGAATAGTGCGGGCTGTGCGCGCTGTAGGCCGACATGCCGGCGATGGACGCGATATTGATGATCTTGCCTTGCCGCTGAGGCTCCATCAGGCGGAGCGCTGCACGCGTGCAATAGAACACGCCGTGCACGTTTACACCCCAGTAGCGGTGCCAGTCCTCGTCGGTGATGGCCGTCGTGATCTGCAGCGATTGCCGCGGCACGGGCGTCGTCAGGTAGGCGTAGTGACGCCGGCGGCGGATCTCGTCCTCCGGTCGGTTCGGAACGAGGCCGGCGTTGTTCACGAGGACGTGGAGCGTCCCGAAACGCGCCACGATCTGCTCGAACATCTGCGCTACGTCGGCACTCGACGAGACGTCGCAGCGCACGGCCAGGCATTCCGCCCCGCAGGCCGAGATCTCATCTGCTGCGGCATGCAGAGCGGCCTCGTTGACGTCGCAGATGACGACGCGCGCACCCTCCTTCGCCATCGCCACGGCGATGCCCTTGCCGAGGCCACCCGCGCCACCTGTCACCAGCGCCACCCTGTTCGAGAGCTTCACGGTCTCGTCCTCAGCGCGGCGCGGCGTCCGCTCGCTTGTTTGGATCGATGAGGTACTTCTCGCCGGTGGCCCGCCGGCCGTAGGCCTCGATCTCGCGGAGATGCAACGCCTCAACCAGGGAAACGATCTTCGTGTAGTGACTGGCGAAAATCGTCTTGAGCCCCGATGCGACACGCGCCTGGAGTGTCCTCGTGGCCTCGGGCCCGATCTTCTGCAGGAACGGCATCAGCAGCCAGCCGCCGACACCCCACGCGGCACCGAAATTCCGCTTGAGGAGCGTCGGCCCCAGATCGAGAGCACCGTAGATATAGACCTGCTTGTGGGTCGTCGAGCCATAACGCAGGTACTCGGTTGCCTTGCGCGTGATCGCGACCTCCATGCACGCGAGGATCTGTCCCGCGAGCGGTCCGCCGCCGATGGCGTCAAAGGCGAGCGTCGCGCCGGTCGCGTCGATCGCGTCGGTGAGGTCGCGCGCGAACGACGCCGAGGTCGACACACAGACGTGCTTCGCGCCCTGGTCGCGCAGCAGACGCTCCTGCGCTTCGCTGCGCACGACGTTGACGAGGCCGATCCCGTCCTGCAGGCAGAGGCGATTCAGCATCTGCCCGAGATTCGACGCCGCCGCCGTGTGCACCAGCGCGGTGTGACCCTCGCGCCGCAGCGTCTCCACCATGCCGAGCGCCGTCATCGGATTGACGAAGCACGACGCGCCATCGGCCGCCGTGGTGCCCGCCGGCAGCGCCATGCACTGCGACACCTTCAGGCAACGGTGCTGCGAGTACATCGCACCGCCGAACACGCCGACCGTCCGGCCGAGCAGCGCCTGCGCCTCCGGAGACTTCCCGGCAGCGACGACGACACCGGCACCCTCATTGCCAACCGGCATCGACTGGCCGACGCGCGCGGCCATCGCTTTCATGAGGCCGTCGGGGACGCGCGCCGTCACGACCGGCCGATCGGTCGTGCCGCCCTGCTGCGCCGTGCTCATGTCCGCTGCGCCGAACAGCAGGCCGAGGTCCGACGGGTTTATCGGCGTCGCCTCCACCCGCACGAGGACCTCGTCGTCCGCGGGGACCGGTACCGGCACGTCGACCAGCGACAACTCGAGCTCGCTGGTCTGCTTTACGAGCGAGCGGAGCTGGAGTGAAGTTGCTGCAGCATTCGTCTTCAAGCGCGTTCTCCCGCGGCAGATTCACGTGGCAGGAACGAAGCTTGCTCAGCCGAGCACCGTTCGTCCAGCGATTCTCACTCGCGGTGCGAACGCACCCGTTCGAGCAGCGGCGTCCCCTGCGCCGGCGACAGCGGCACAGTGGCGCGCTCGCGCGCGCGGTATCGCGCCAGCTCCGCGTGTATCGCGGCCTGCTCCTCGGTCGGCACGATCTTCGTCATGGGCGCCTCCATGCCGAGGAAGCCGTACTTCGACTCGCCGTAGCGGTGATACGGGAGCAGCTCGTAGTGCAGGTCGTCGCCAATGGACTTGAGGAACTCGCCGATCGCGCGGACGTCCGCCAGCGATCCGTTCACTCCCGGGATGAACGGCGTGCGCACGATGATCCGGTCGTGCGGAAACACCGCGCACAACTTGCGGAAGTCGCGCAGGATCAGGTCGTTCGGCACCCCGGTGAACCGCC
>JBBIVG010000259.1:0-4744 GCA_037439865.1 Nevskiaceae bacterium | reverse complement strand
GGGCTTCTTGCTGATCGGCACGTCCGGGAACACGCGGATCCACACCTGGCCGCCGCGCTTCA
The DNA here is from genome assembly GCA_037439865.1 of Nevskiaceae bacterium. Taxonomy (GTDB): domain Bacteria; phylum Pseudomonadota; class Gammaproteobacteria; order Steroidobacterales; family Steroidobacteraceae; genus RPQJ01. Next base: position 4,682 of record JBBIVG010000259.1, on the reverse strand, counting down.
CGTAGCGCGTCATGGCGCGGCGCGCGGCCTCGATCTCGCGCGCGGTCATGCGCGCGCGGCTCGTCGCCTCAGGCCGTAGTCGCCGAACGCGACGCTCGAGCCGCGCTGGGCGAGGCCGCTGTTGCGGCCCTTGAACTGCTTGCGATACTTGGTTCGCTTGGGTTGCATCATGGCGGTGTTACTCCGACTGTCGCCCGCTGGCCCCGGCCCTTAGGCCGTCTGCTCCGCGGCGGGGGCGGCCTCGGCCTCGACCGGAGCGGCTTCCTGCCGGTCGAACACCTCGCCCTTGAAGATCCAGACCTTCACGCCGATCACGCCGTACGTGGTGCGCGCCTCGGCGGTGCCGTAGTCGATGTCGGCGCGGAAGGTGTGCAGCGGGATGCGGCCCTCGCGGGTCCACTCCGTGCGCGCGATCTCGGAGCCATTCAGTCGGCCGGAGACCCGGACCTTCACGCCGAGTGCGCCGCTGCGCATCGTGTTCATCACCGCGCGCTTCATCGCGCGGCGGAACATCACGCGCCGCTCGATCTGCTGCGCGATGCCGTCCGCCACGAGCTGCGCGTCCACCTCGGGCTTGCGGATCTCGGCGATGTTGAGGCGCACGTCCGCGACGGACATGCCCATCATCTTCGCGACCTCGCCGCGCAGGCGCTCGATGTCCTCGCCCTTCTTGCCGATCACCACGCCCGGGCGGGCAGTGTTGATGGTGATGTTCGCCTTGCGGGCGGCGCGCTCGATGTGGATGCGGCTCACCGAAGCCTCGGAGAGCTTCTTCTTCAGGAACTCGCGCACCTGCCAGTCCTGGTAGAGGTAGGACGGGAAGCTGCGCGTGTTCGCGAACCACTTCGACGTCCAGTCGCGGGTGATGCCGAGGCGGATGCCGACCGGATTGACCTTCTGACCCATGGAGCCTGCTCTCCTCAGTCCTTGCGGCCGTCGCCGACGAGGATCGTGATGTGGCTGTTGCGCTTGACGATGCGGTTGCCGCGACCCTTGGCGCGGGCGTGGAACCGCTTCAGCCGCGGCGCCTCGTTCACCTCGATGCGGGCGACCGTGAGCGCGTCGATGTCCGCATTGTGGTTGTTCTCGGCATTGGCGATCGCCGACTCGAGGACCTTGAGCACGATGCCCGCGCCCTTCTTCGGCGTGAAGCGCAGCGTGGCGAGCGCCTTGCCCACCGGCTGGCCGCGCACCATGTCCGCCACGAGGCGGCACTTCTGCGGCGAGATGCGCGCGTACTTGAGCTTTGCTGCGACCTGCATGGCTTACTCCGCGGCTACCTTCTTGTCGCCCGAGTGGCCACGGAACGTGCGCGTCGGCGCGAACTCGCCGAGCTTGTGGCCGACCATGTTCTCGGAGACCAGCACCGGGACGTGCTGCTTGCCGTTGTGGACCGCGATCGTGAGACCCACCATGTCGGGCAGGACCATCGAGCGGCGCGACCAGGTCTTGATCGGCCGGCGGTCGTTCTTCTCCGACGCCACCTGCACCTTCTTGGCGAGGTGCAGGTCGACGAACGGGCCTTTCTTGACTGAACGGGGCACTGGGAGCTCCTCTTCAGGTTCAGTTGCGGCGCCGGACGATCAGGCCGGCGGTGCGCTTGTTGGTGCGGGTCTTCTTGCCCTTGGTCTTCCAGCCCCACGGGGACACCGGGTGCGGGTTGCCCTGGCCGGACTTGCCCTCGCCGCCACCGTGCGGGTGGTCGACCGGGTTCATCACGACGCCGCGGACCGTCGGGCGGATGCCGCGCCAGCGCTTGGCGCCGGCCTTGCCGTAGACGATCAGGTTGTTCTCGTCGTTGCCCACCTCGCCGATCGTGGCGCGGCAGTCGATGTGCACCTTGCGCATCTCGGTCGAGCGCAGGCGGATCGTGGCGTAGAGGCCCTCGCGCGCGACGAGCTGCACCGAGGAACCGGCACTGCGCGCCAGCTGCCCGCCGCGGCCCGGCTTCAGCTCGACGTTGTGCACGATGCTGCCGAGCGGGATGTTCCGCAGCGCGAGCGCGTTGCCGGCCTTGATCGGCGCCTCGGGACCCGATGCGACCGCGTCGCCCTCCGCGACTCCCTTCGGCGCGAGGATGTAGCGGCGCTCGCCGTCGGCATAGAGCACGAGGGCGAGGTGCGCGCTGCGGTTCGGGTCGTACTCGAGCCGCTCGACCTTGCCCGGCACGCCGTCCTTGTTGCGCAGGAAGTCGACCACGCGGTAGTTGTGACGGTGACCGCCGCCCTTGTGGCGCGTCGTGATGCGGCCCTGGTTGTTGCGGGCGCCGGTGCGCTTCTGGTGCGCGGTGAGCGACGCGACCGGCCCGCCCTTGTGCAGGTGCGAGCGGTTCGGCTTCACGACGAAGCGGCGGCCTGGCGACGTCGGTTTGGTCTTGATGAGAGCCATCTTGGTATCCGTCCGGTTGCCTTACGGCGTCACTTCTCGACGCCGGCGAAATCGATGGACTGGCCGGCGGCGAGGCTCACGTAGGCCTTCTTGAAGTCCGAGCGACGGCCCGGGCGGCCGCCGAAGCGCTTCGCCTTGCCGGCAACGTTCACGACGCGCACCGCATCGACCTTGACCTCGAACATCAGCTCGACGGCCGCCTTGATCTCGGGCTTGGTCGAGTCCCGACGCACGCGGAACACGATCTGGTTGCCCTTCTCGGCTACCGTCGCGCTCTTCTCCGACACGTGCGGCGCGAGCAGCACGGTCATCAGTCTTTCCTTGCTGCTCATGCCAGCTTCTCCTCGAGCATGCGCACGGCGCCGACCGTCGCGAGCACGTGCTCGTGGCTGAGCAGGCTCTGCGGGTCGAGCGCGGACACCGGCAGCACCGTCACGCCCGGCAGGTTGCGCGAGGCGAGGTGCAGCTTCTCGTCATAGGCCTCGATGAGGATCAGGGCGTCGTTGACGCCGAGTTCCTTCAGCTTCGCCGCGAGCAGGCGCGTCTTCGGCGCCTCCAGCGCGAGCGACTCGACGACCACCAGGCGCTCGAGGCGGGCGAGCTCCGAGAGCATCGCGCGGATCGCGCCCTGGTACATCTTGCGGTTGACCTTCTGCTCGTAGTCGCGCGGACGCGCGGCGAACGCACGGCCACCGCCGACCCAGATCGGGCTGCGGATGCTGCCCGCGCGGGCGCGGCCGCCGCCCTTCTGCCGCCACGGCTTGATGCCGCCGCCGCGCACTTCGGCACGGCTCTTCTGGCGCTTGGTGCCCGCGCGGCCGGCGGCCATGTAGGCCACCACGACCTGGTGCACCAGGGCCTCGTTGAACTCGCGGCCGAAGGCCTTCTCGGACACCTAGAGGCTCTTGGCCCCGGCGCCACCGCTGATGATCTTGAGCTGGGTCGCCATGACTTACTTCCCCGCGCCCCTGTTCTTGCGGGCCGCGCGGCGGGCCGCCTTCACCGAGGGACGCACGATGACCTGGCCGCCCGGAGCGCCCGGGACCGCGCCGCGGATCAGCAGCAGGTTGCGCGCGGCATCCACCTCGACGACCTTCAGGTTCTCGGTCGTGCGGCGCAGGTTGCCCATGTGGCCCGACATGCGCTTGCCCGGGAACACGCGGCCCGGGGTCTGGCGCTGGCCGATCGAGCCCGGCGCCCGGTGGAACACGGACGCGCCGTGCGAGGCAGGGCCGCCCGCGAAGTTGTGGCGCTTGATGGTGCCGGCAAAGCCCTTGCCGATCGTGGTGCCGGTGACGTCCACCACCTGGCCGGCGGCGAAGATGTCGACCTTGAGCTCGGCGCCAGGCGCCAGCTCGGCGCCCTCGCCGTCGGCGAGCCGGAATTCCACGAGCGATTCGCCCGGGGCGACCTTGGCCTTGGCATAGTGCCCGGCGAGCGGGCGCGACAGGCGCGAGGGCTTGCGCTCGCCGAAGGCGACCTGGACGGCGCGATAGCCGTCGCCCTCGACGGCCTTCACCTGGGTGACGCGATTCGGCAGGGCCTCGATCACCGTGACAGGGATCGATTCGCCCGCGTCCGTGAAGACGCGCGTCATGCCGGCCTTGCGGCCAATCAGACCGATCGTCATCTGTTCTTCCTCGTTCGCGGCCCCGACTTCGATTGGCCGGGGCTCGAAAAAACTCGCCCGCCCGTCCTGGTGGACGGCCCTGCGGGCAGGTGCTCGTCAAGGGCTGAGAGGTGCGGCCGCCGGGCTTCGGGGTCGCGCCGCTCGAGCGGTACCGGCATTGCCGGCCAGGCCTCGGCGAGAGAGCCGCCTATTGTAGCGACGGCAAATTACTTTGCAAGTCGAAGGGGCGGCGACCGCCCCCCTCGTCCGTCAGTTCAGCTTGATCTGGACGTCCACGCCGGCCGGCAGCTCGAGCTTCATCAGCGCGTCCACCGTCTTGTCCGTCGGGTTCAGGATGTCCATCAGGCGCTTGTGGGTGCGCAGCTCGTACTGGTCCCGCGCGTCCTTGTCGGCGTGCGGGGAGACGAGCAGCGTGAACCGCTCCATCTTGACCGGCAGCGGCACCGGGCCGCGGACCGTCGCGCCCGTGCGCTTGGCGGTCTCCACGATCTCGCGGGCCGAGTTGTCGATCAGGCGGTGGTCGAACGCCTTCAAGCGGATACGGATGTTCTGTCTGGCCATGGCGCTCACTTGAGGATCTTGGAAACCACGCCTGCGCCGACGGTGCGGCCGCCCTCGCGGATCGCAAAGCGCAGGCCCTCTTCCATCGCAATCGGGCTGATCA
>JBBIVG010000258.1:4023-4820 GCA_037439865.1 Nevskiaceae bacterium | reverse complement strand
CTGGTCTCGCCGCGAAGCTGGCCGTGGAGGTCGCGCCCTTCGAACCGCGGTCATTCGAGGTTTCCGACGGCGGGCAGCTGCTGGTCGAGGAATCACCCGGCGCGATGCGCGCTCACCTTTACGGTGCAGACGGACGGCAGGTCCGGTCGGACGATCTGCGGATCTCGCCCGAGCGGCGTTCGCGGCAGGCCGAGTGGGACGCGCTGTTCGCCACGTCGGACTTTGCGGCGCCGCGACCGATCGACGAGCTGCCGGTCCGCTGCAGCAATCGCGGCGATCGCTGACTCTGGGCTGCGATTGACGCCGCCGTCGCTTCGCTTCAGAAGCGCATCTGCCAGACGACTTCTCCGCCCCCCTGCACCGGTTGAAACGCGAGCGCCACGCGATCCGACAGGCCGTCGCGCAGGAACGCGTCGGTGAACATCAGCCCGAAGAAGTTGCCGATGGACATGCCGACCATGACGTCGGACGGATAATGTGCGCCCGCTTCGACGCGCGCCCAGCCCGTGGCGATCGTCAGCGTGTCGAGGCCGACGGTGAGCGCGGGCCGGGCGCCGCCCGCCATCGGGATGGACTGCAGGTTGCGGGTGGTCAGCGTGTCCGCGACGCCGGCGAATGACGTGTGCCCGGACGGGAAGCTCCGGTCGTTACCGTCCGGTCGCTGTCGGTTCACGGCCGCCTTGAGACCTTCGGTCGTCAGGCTGGTCGTGGCGATCGCGCCCAGGCCGACCATGCCGCCCCGCGCCTTCGCAAGCCACCAGTCCGAACCGCTTTCGCCGCCCGGTGTCTCCAGCACG
>JBBIVG010000258.1:0-3991 GCA_037439865.1 Nevskiaceae bacterium | reverse complement strand
CGCTCCAGTTCTGCGCGCTCTTTCGGCTTCCGAACACCGGGGTGGAGTCGTAGGCCCAGTCCGAGACCCGCTGGTCCCAGTCGTCGATCTGCATCACGGCCGCGCCGGCGAGTGGGGCCCAGACCCAGGGATTCTTCGCGGCCTGCAGCGCCGCGTCGCCGACCCGGCTCCAACCGACGTCGAAGGTGGCATGCTCGCCCCATCGACTGCCGTCCGGCATGGTCGTGCAGCCGCTCACGGTGGCCAGCGCAAGAGAGGCAATCGCAGCGGTCCGAAGCGAATTCGACAAAGGGTGCTCCTGTTGTGATAGCGGGGCCCGCGTCTGCGCGCCGGACCCATCTCTGTTAGACGGCCGAAGTCGGCGGAATCAATCGCCAGACCGGTCGAGTGGGTATTCGTACTCCACGAAGCCGCTGCAGCGGGCGACCTTGTCGTACAGGCCCCGGGCAGTCGCGTTACCTTCGTGCGTGAGCCAATAGAGCCGGCTCGCGCCGCCGGCCAGCGCACGGCGGGCCACGGTCTCGATCAGTGCCCGCGCGACGCCCTGCCCCCGCGCCGACGGATCGACGAACAGGTCCTCGAGGTAGCAAGCCCGTGCGGACCAGATCCCCGTGTGGAAGAGGAAATGGGTGATGCCGACGAGGCGCCGGTCGAGGAATGCGCCGAGCCCGTCGACCCCGTCGCGCTGGAGCAGCCGGCGCCAGGTGGCGTCATAGGCCGAGTCGGGGAGGACGGAACGGTAGAAGTCCTTGTACCCGCGCGCGAGGACCTCCCAATTTGCTCGGTCCGCGGGCGTGAACGGCCTGACCTCGACCGTCATCACGCCCCTGCCCGGCCTGGGCCCGACGCGCGCGTGCTTACCATACCTTGCAGCGGTCCTTCTCTGGCCGGTAGAGCCCGTCGCCCCTCTTGCAGCCGAAGGCCTGCTGGAACTGGGGCATGTTCACCACCACGCCGTTGATGCGGTACTTCGCCGGCGAGTGTGGATCGGTGATCGCGCGTACGCGCAGGTTCTCCGGCCGGTAGTTCGCGCAGGCCCACTGCGCAAAGCCGACGAAGAATCGTTGCTCGGGCGTCAGCCCGTCCTGCGTCGCGAGTGGCTTGTCCTTGACCTGCTGCTGCCATGCCATCCAGGCGATGATCATGCCGCCGAGGTCCGCGATGTCCTCGCCCGAGGTGAGCTTCCCGTTGATGCGCACGTCGTCCACGACGACGTAGTCCGAGTACTGCCTGCGGATGCACTGCGCGCGCTTTTCGAACTCGCTTGCATCCTTCTTCGTCCACCAGTCGCGCAGGTTCCCGTCGCCGTCGTAGTTCCGGCCCTCGTCGTCGAACCCGTGCGTCAGTTCGTGCCCGATCGTTCCGCCGGTGTTCCCGTAGTTCGGCGCATCGTCCATGCGCGGGTCGTAGAGCGGCGGCATCAGCACGCCGGCCGGGAAGTTGATGTCGTTCAGCGACGGGTTGTAGTACGCGTTGACGGTCGCCGGCGACATCAGCCACTCGTCGCGGTCGAGCGGCTTGCCGATCTTCGTCATCTGGCGCCGCGTCTCGAACAGCGTCGCGCGCTCGACGTTGCCGTAGTAATCGTCCCGGTTCACCCGGACGGACGAGTAGTCGCGCCACTTGTCCGGATAACCCACCTTGTTGCGCATCTTGGCGAGCTTGTCGATCGCCTGCTGTTTCGTCTCCGGCGACATCCAGTCGAGCTGCTCGATCCGCACGCGCATCGCGTCCTGGATCTGCAGCGTCATCTTCACGGCCGCCTCGCGCGCCTCGGGCGGGAAGTTGCGTTCGACGAACTCGCGGCCGAGCGCCTCGCCGAGCAGCTCGTCGACCTGCGCCACGCACGTCTTCCAGCGCGGTGGCTGCTCGGGAACCCCGTTCAGGTAGTGCTGGTAGAAGTCGAAGTCGGCGTCCACGAACGCCTTCGGCAGTTCCTGCGCGCGCGTATTGACGAGCGCCCACCGGAGATACGTCTTGAGCGCGGGCAGCGACTCGCGCTTGATGACTTCCTGCACCTCGCGCATCTGTCCGGTGTCGGCGACGTTGATCCAGGGCTGCGAGTCCAGGTTGGCGGCCTCGTCGTAGGCCTTCCAGTCGATCTGCGGCGCGAGGGCCGGCAACTCGCCGGGCGTGACGCGGTGATAGACCTTGTAGGGATCGCGACGCTCGACGCGGGTCAGCGAGGCCTTCGCCAGCGCGGTCTCGATGCGCATCACCGTCTCCGCGCCCGCCTTCGCCTGCTCCGGCGTGTCACCGAGCAGCGCGAACATCCGGGCGACGTGCTCGACGTACCGTGCCCGCGTCTCCTGCGACTTGGCGTCCGTCTTGACGTAGTAGTCGCGGTCGGGAAGCCCGATGCCGCCCGGGTAGATCGCGCCGATCACGCGTGTCGATTCCTTGGCATCCTGCTCGGAGCCCACCCCGAAAAAGAAGGCGCCGCTGCCGGTACGCGCCTGGAGGTCGCCGAGCACGGCGCCCAACTGCTCCTTCGCCGCCACGCCGTCGACCAGTGAAAGATCGCCGCTCAATGGCGAAAGGCCGGCTTTTTCGACGCCTTCCGTGTTCATGCATGCGGCGAAGAAATCGCCGATCAGAGCCTGATTCGGGTTGCGGTCCGGCCCCGGCTGGGCATCCTCCTCGAGCAGGCCCCAGAGATAGCGCTGGTTGTCGACGTACGCCTTGCGATACACGGACCAGCTCGCCTGGTCGGACGGGAGCGGGTTCTGCTTCTGCCAGCCGCCGCAGGCGTACTGGTACAGGTCGTCGCAAGGCCTGACCGAGCGGTCCATCGCCGCGACGTCGAGGCTCGGCGTGTACGGCAGTGACTTCGTTGGCGCGTCCTCCGCTGAGACCGACGCCACGAGGCAGCAGGTGACACCTGCGGCGATCAATGATGCGAACAAGCGATGTGACATCGGGCTGCTCCTCGGTTCGCCACTCGGGCGACGTTGATTCGTTTCCGCGCCTACTGCGCCTTGACCCAGGACTCGAGTTGCGGACGCAGGTGGGCGTAGCTCCTGGCACGCCGGTCGATCTCGGCGATCACTTCCTCTGCGTCCTTCCGGGCGCCCGCGGGAATCGTCGATTCGGCGTAGGCTCGCACCTTGCGTGCGAGTTCGAGGTCCGATGACGTGCGCGCAAGCGAGGGTATGTAGCTCCAGCGGGACGAGGCCTCGACCTTCGCGAGCACCGCCTGCTCGTTCGCCAGCGCAAAAGAGAACGCCATGTCCGGGTGCCGGTCGGAGACGGCATCGATGATGCCGGGCGCGACGGTGATTGGCGGCTCGCCACTCAGCGCGAGTTCCAGCGCACGTCGCGCGAGGGCGGGATCGAGTGGCTGGCCGAGCCGCAGATAGGCACGCTGCTTCTCGCGCGGGTCCGGTTCCTTGCGTGCACGTGCGAGCATTTCTTCCCAGGCCCGGGCATCGGCGTGCCGCGCGACCACGGCGAGCGTCGCGTCCCGGATGGCCGCGGGCAGGGCCGACGGGTCGCTCGGTTCCCGCTCGAAGCGCTCGCGCGCTGCCGCGATCACCGCGGCGTCGGCGAGCTCGCCGAGGGACACGATCAGCCGCTCCCGAAGGATCGCCGCCGACTCGCCCTGGTCCGGCCTGGGCGTCCAGCCCAGGACTTCGAACTCGGGTCGCAGCCGGTCACGCGCCAGCCTGCGCCAGGCGGACTGCTCGGGCGATCCGTCGAAGACGCGATCGAACTCGCGCAGTTTGCCGGCCAGCTGCCTCCACACGATTGGGTCGCTGTCCAGGGGCGCGAGCCATGCGAAGTCGAGGTAGGCGGTTGCGGGCATCAGGCCGGCGCTGCCGAGGGCCGCGGAGTCGTTCAGGAGGCCAAGCTGGTCGATTTCGGCGATGCGGGCAAAGCCGCTGCGCAAAGGCGCAAGCGCCTCCGGTGCATACAGCGTGCGGAAGTACCCCGCCTGTCCGGCATTGATCACCACCGGCCCGCAACCCGCCACGTCGATGGCCGACGCCCC
>JBBIVG010000257.1:0-4829 GCA_037439865.1 Nevskiaceae bacterium | reverse complement strand
GGCCGCGTCGACGTCCGTGGAGCAGCGCCTGCAGCTGCTCGAGGCCAAGCAGGCTGCCATGGAGCAGCAACTCCAGCAGCGGGACGCGCGGATCCAGCAGCTGGAGCGGCAGCTGAACGTGCAGCAGGGCGCGCCAGCAATCCCGGCGACGGCGCCGGCCCCGGCCGCGGCAAGCACCACCCTGCCTCCGGCACCGGCCAAGCCTGCGGCAGACGCGGGGCGGTCGTTTGAGATCTACGGTTTCGCGCAGGCCGACGCCATCTACGACTTCGGCCGCATGAACCCGGACTGGGACGACGCGTTCCGGCCGTCCAAGATCGCCAACCCGGAAGGCATCTACGGCAGCGACGGGCAGGCGAGCGTATCGGTCAAGCAGAGCCGCTTCGGCATCAAGGGCACGATGCCCACGGCTGAAGGCCACGCCCCGATCGATTTCAAGTTCGAATTCGACCTGTTCGGCGTGGGCGTCGATGCCGGCCAGACGACCTTCCGCCTGAGGCACGCCTACGGCGAGTGGGGCTCGCTGCTGGCGGGGCAGACCAACAGCATCTTCATGGACATCGACGTCTTCCCGAACACCATCGACTACTGGGGGCCGAACGGCATGGTGTTCTGGCGGAACGTGCAAATCCGCTGGACGCCGTGGAAGACGGAGCACAGCTCGTTCGCGATCGGCATCGAGGAGCCGAGCAACGACGTCGACCCGGGCCAGATCCGCGAGTTCGATCCGACGCTGGGCGACAATCTGCAGAGCGACGAGAAAGTGCCGAACCTGGCCGCACACTGGAAGACGGCGGGGGGCTGGGGCCATGTGCAGGTCGCCGGAATCCTGCGCGACCTCGGCTACGACACCAAGGGTTCGAAGAACAACGAGCCGAAGGGCAGCGTGACGGGCTGGGGCATCAACCTCAGTGGCACCATCAACACGATCGGCCGCGACAAGATCCTGTGGCAGGGCGTGTACGGCGAAGGCATCGCGAGCTACATGAACGACGGCGGCATGGATCTCACCGCGCAGGGACGACTTCCGACGGCGACGGACCCCGGTAACCTGCATCCCGTGGCGGTGCCGCTCACGGGTATCGTGGCCTATTACGATCACTACTGGAACGATGAATTCTCCACGTCGATCGGCTACAGCACGACGTTCGTCGACAACACTAACGTCCAGTATGGGGACACTTTCAAGAGCGGCCAGTACGCGTCGGTGAACCTGCTGTACACGCCGGTCCCGAACGTCATGATCGGCGGCGAGTATCTATGGGGCCAGCTCGAGTACAAGAACCATGAGTCGGCAGACGACAACCGCGTGCAGTTCTCGGTCAAGTACAGCTGGGGCAAGACGTTCTAAGCCGGGAGGCGACAACATGAAGACGAAGCCTGTCTCTTTCGCCGCGACGCTGATGGCCGCGGTCGTACTTTCGTTCGCGGTAGTGCCTGCGTCGGCCCGGGCTCCGGTCCCGGCCGCCGATCCGGCGACCAAGGACTTCCAACGGCTGGTGGACGCGGCCTATGCCAAGTACAAGGACCTCAAGGATGGCAAGAATGCCGATTACATTCCGATCCTGACGGAGACACCGAGCGACCTGTTCGGCGTGGTCATCGTCACGAAGGACGGCAAGGTCTACAGCGCCGGAGACGTCGACTACCAGTTCTCGATTCAGTCGGTGTCGAAGCCATTCACCGCCGCGCTGGTCATGACACAGCAGGGCCCGCAGGTCCTCAAGGAGAAGATCGGCGTCGAGCCCACGGGCATGGCGTTCAATTCGAAGCTGGCGCTGGCGATCTACGAGCGCGCGGTGAACCCGATGGTCAACGCCGGCGCGATCGCGGCCGTGAGCCTCGTGCAGGCGACGTCCGAGCAGGACCGCTGGAACCAGGTACACCAGAACCTGAGCGGCTTCGCTGGCCGGGACCTCGCGGTGCTCGAGAAGGTGTACGACTCCGAGTATTCGACAGCCTATGGCAATCGTGGCATCGCAAACCTGCTGTACAACTGGGGACGCCTCTACAGCGATCCCGAGGAGGCGCTGCGGGTGTACACGCGCGAGTGCTCCGTGGGCGTCAGCGCGAAGGACCTCGGCGTGATGGGCGCGACACTGGCCAACGGCGGCGTCAACCCGCTCAGCAAGAAACAGGTGATGCCCGCGAAGTACGTGCCGGAACTCCTCGCGATCATGGCCACCGCAGGCTTCTACGACGAGTCCGGCTACTGGATGTTCACCGCCGGCTTGCCTGCGAAGACGGGCGTCGGCGGCGGCATCGTCGCAGTCGTGCCGGGCCGCTTCGCCATCGCGGCGTTCTCACCGCGCCTCAACGAGGCGGGTAACAGCGTCCGGTCGCTGAAGGCGATCCGCGACATCGCGGGCGAACTCGGCGTCGGTGTGTTCGGAGCGAACCCGGAGTAGGAACAGGGTCGCTCCCGGTTACCAATGTCAGCGGCCGGGCCCGCGGGGTCCCGGCCGCGACGCGCAACAGCGACGGGAGATGCTCATGCCCTTGTGGAAAGCTTCGATCACGGCTCTGCTCGCTTTGGCGGCCGCCGGCGCAAGCGCCGCGGGGCCTGCCCCGTCCATCGAGCAGCGCCTCCAGCAACTCGAGGCAGAGCAGGCGGCGATGAAGCAGCAGCTCGCCGACCGTGATGCCCAGATCGAGGAACTGCGGCGGGAACTGCAGGCCCAGCAGGCGACGGCGGGCGCGGCTACTGCCGGCGCGGCACCGGCACCCGCAGTCCCGGCGGCGACGCCATCGCAGGCGCCCGCCACGATCGATCAATACCAGGTGGCCGGCCAGCCGGATGCGGGGCCGACCCGCCCAGAGCGACGCGAAGAGACCTGGGGCGTCTACGATCCGGGTGTCGGGTTCCTGGTCGGGCGCAACGAGTTGGGAGAGCTGGACATCAGCGCGTACGCGCTGGGGCGCTACATCGACCAGAATGGCAATGACACGTTCAAGGACCACCTTGGCAACGTCCGCACCGTCGATCTTCGCAACGACATCTTCTCGCATCGGATCATGGTGTGGCTCAAGGGCTGGATGGGCGACCCGAAGTTCGTCTACACGATCACCGCGTGGACCGTGAACACGACCGACCAGCAGGCGATCTTCGCGAACCTGGGCTATCAGTTCAGTCCGAAGTTCAGCCTGTACGCCGGCATGGTGGGAAACCCGGGGTCGCGCTCGCTGGTCGGCTCGCACCCGTTCTGGCTCGGCAACGACCGCGTCATGGCGGACGAGTTCTTCCGGCCGTACTTCGGCTCCGGCGTCTACGCCAACGGCGAGATCCTGCCGGGACTCTGGTACAAGGCCGTCGTGTCGAACAACAACAGCGCGCTCGGCATCAAGGCGAGCCAGCTCGATCGCAAGATGACGTCGGGCCTCACGATGTGGTGGATGCCGACCACGCACGATTTCGGACCGCGCGGCGCCTATGGTGACTGGGAATGGCACGAGGAGCTGGCGACCCGCTTCGGCTTCGGATATGTCTTCAGTCCCGAGCAGAGCTTCCGCGACAGCTCGGGCTCCGCCGGCAACACGACCCTGCGCCTCGCGGACAGCGTGAACCTCTTCGAGTCCGGAGCGCTGGCGCCCGGAGTGACCATTCAGAACGCCGACTACCGCGTGCTGTCGGTCGATGCCGGCATCAAGTACAAGGGCATCTTCCTTCAGACGGAGTACTACCAGCGCTGGCTCGACAACTTCGACGCAGACGGGCCACTGCCTGTCCGGGAAATCAAGGACAGCGGCTGGTATCTGCAGGCCGCGTTCTACCCGATCCGGCATGTGCTCGAGCTCTACGCCGCGACGTCCCAGATCTACGGCGACAGCAGCGCAGGATTCGGCGACGCCTCGGAATACCTGATCGGCTCGAACTGGTACCCCTTCGACACGCGCAATCACCGGCTGAACCTGCAGCTCATGGACGTCAACAAGTCGCCGGTCAGCAGCACGTTTGGCTACTACACGGGGGGCCAGGACGGCTGGACGCTCGCGACGGCCTTCTCGATCTTCTTCTGAGCCGCAATTCACGAGCTGCAGCACACAGTCAGAGGCCAGCGTCGCACTGAGAGGACCACCATGCACACATCACCGGGAAGCAGAATGATCCTCGCGGCCCTGTTGGCCATCGTGGCCGCCCAGCTCGTTCCGGGCGCGACTATCGCTGCGGAATCGACCGGCTGCCTCTTCAACGACGCGCATTTCCACCTGACGAACTACGTGCAGCAGGGCACGGACATGCGCAAGTACGTGGACGACATCATGGGCGACAAGGTCTGTCGTTCTGTCGTCTTCGGCATCCCTCTGCAGCAGACGTGGTCGTACGGGAATTCGGGAAGTTTTGCGCCGACGTATTACCTGCAGTCCGATGCGCCGCTGTACTACTACTCATTCACGGACGCTTACATTGCAACGCGGTATCTCAAGCTCGGCCCCGAGGAGCGCGACCGCCTCGACCCGATGATCACCGGATTCAATCCGGCCGACATGTACGGAGTCGACCACATCCGGCGAGTGCTCGAGGCGTTTCCGGGCGTCTTCACCGGCATCGGGGAGTTCACGATCCACAAGGAGTTCGTGTCGTCCAAGGTCGCGGGCGAGATCGCCAGCCTGACGAATCCCGCGCTCGACAGGATCCTGGATTTCGCCGGCGAGGTGGGCCTCGTCGTCATCCTGCACAGCGACATCGACATGCCGTTCGCGAAGGCAGGTGCCGAGCCGGTGTTTCTCACGCAGATGAAGGACCTGCTGCGCAGGCATCCGAAGACGACGATCATCTGGGCGCACATCGGGCTCGGCCGCGTCGTGCATCCCTCCCAGCCCCAGGCGAC
>JBBIVG010000256.1:0-4845 GCA_037439865.1 Nevskiaceae bacterium | reverse complement strand
CAGACGTTCACGAACATCGCGTCGCAGAAGGACATCTACCTCGACCTCGTGTACGCCGACTGGAAGTTCATGCCGGGCGCGGACCTCATCCTCGGCAAGCAGCCGTACCCGTTCTTCCGCCCGGGCCAGAGCCTGTTCTACGACGGCGACTTCAATCCGGAAGGCGCGGCGGTCAAGTTCGGGCGCGGTATGTTCTTCGGCAGCGCCTACGGCTGGTGGCTGCAGGAGAGCTACAACGCGAACCCGGCCGGCAACAACTCGGACGCGAACATCTTCGGCGGCCAGCTGGGCCTCAAGTTCCCGCTGTTCGCCGGTACTGCGTACGCGGCCACGACGACCCTCGCCGCGTCCTACTACGAGTGCGGTGCCTGCAGGCACAGCAACCCGTTCTGGAGCGGCGGTAATGCCTACGGCAATACGACGATCACGCAGGGTTCCGGCAGCTCGGCCATCCAGGTGCTCAAGTACGACTACCAGCCGGTGCAGCTCTCCGGCGAAATCGCGATGAAGCTGTTCAACCTGCCGTTCTCGTTCTGGGTCGACTGGGCGCAGAACACGGCCTCGGGCGTGCAGTACGACACTGCGTACAACATCGGCGCCATGGTCGGCAAGGCGTCGGACGCGAAGACGTGGGAAGCCGGCCTGATGTATCAGTCGATGGACAAGGACGCGCTGTACGCACAGATGATCGATTCGGACTTCGCGGGCGGCAATACCGACACGGACGGCTGGGTGCTCAAGGCCGGCTACGCGCCGGTGAAGAACATCTCGCTGAACGCGACGTACTTCATCAACAGCATCAACAAGGACGTGCCGCCGCCGACGACTCCGGCGAACAATTTCACGGGCCTCAACTACAACCGCCTGCAGCTCGACGTGAACTACAAGTTCTGATCGCAGTCCGAGTCGGAGGCGACTCGGACCGAAGCCCTCACCCGGCCCGTGCCCGCAGGCGCGCGGGCCGCCTCCTTCCGCCGGCGGCGGGAGGAGGCAAGGGTGGGGGTTTTTCGTCGTAGCGTTGCTTGCCCGAGGACGGCCTCTGCTGTATACGGGCGCATTCCCCGGAGGGCTTCATGGATACCTCGGATCTTTCCCATCACATCCTGAGCCGCTTCAACGCGGATCTCGAGGGCATCCGCTCCGCGGTGCTGCAGATGGGCGGCCTCGTCGAGGAGCAGCTCAGTAACGGCGTCAAGGCGCTCTATGCGGGCGACAGCCGCCTCGGCGAGACCGTCGCGGGCCTCGACCACAAGGTCAACGCCATGGAGGTGGCGATCGACGACGACTGCAACCGGGTGCTCGCGACGCGCAACCCGACGGCCTCCGACCTGCGGCTCATCGTCGCCGTCATCAAGACCATCACCGACCTCGAGCGCATCGGCGACGAGGCGGAGAAACTCGGGCACATCGCCGCGCGGCTCGCCACGCTCGAGCGGCCGACCGACCGCTATCGCGAGATCCGGCACATGGGCGACCTCGTCGGCACGATGGTCCACGGGGCGCTCGATGCCTTCGCCCGAATGGACACCGATGCGGCCGTCGCGGTCGCGCGCAAGGATCGCGTCGTCGACGAGGAATACGAGGCGGTGCAGCGCCAGTGCATCACCTTCATGATGGAAGATCCGCGTGCGATCCGCCGCGCGCTCGACGTGCTGTGGGTCGCTCGCGCGCTCGAACGCATCGGCGACCACGCCAAGAACATCTGCGAGTACGTCATCTACATGGTGCTCGGCCGGGACATCCGGCATTTATCGCTCGACGATGTCGAGAAGCAGCTGGCCGCTTTGCGTGCCTCGCGGACCTCGGCCGGAGGTTGACGGCGAATGTTTCCTGCCTGGCTGAATCGTCGTACCGGTAATTTCCTCGGCTTTGCCGCCTGCGTAGGGCTGATCGCCTATGCGCTCTTCGTGCAGTACGGAATGCACCTCGAGCCGTGTCCGCTCTGCATCCTGCAGCGCGTCTCCGTGATCAGCGCCGGCGTCCTGTTCCTCCTGGCCGCGCTCCAGAACCCGGGCGACCGTGTCGCGCGCGCCTACGGGACGCTGATCGACGTCGCCGTGCTCGGCGGGATCCTCGTGGCTGCCCGTCACATCTGGATCATCGCCCAGCCGCCCGGGACGGTCGCCGAGTGCGGCGCGAGCCTCGAGTACATGATGGACGTGCTCCCCCTGCACGAGGTGCTCGGCAAGGTGCTCACGGGTTCCGGCGAGTGCGCGAAGATCGACTGGCACTTCCTCGGGCTCAACATGCCGACCTGGGTGCTGATGTGCCTGGTCGGCGTCGGCCTGTGGGGCGTACTGGTGAACTGGTTCGCGCCGCGCAACGCAGCCGCCTGAACGCCTGCTCGCCGGGAGATGATCAGGACGACCTCCCGGAACTCGGCTTACCGTCGTGAAGACGGCATCACCGTCATCGAGATCCGCCTCCGGGAACACCGGCAGCTGTTCCATCATCTCGACCCGGCGCCGTTTCGAGAGAAGGACCTCGATCCCGCCGCCGAGTCCTACATCGAGGATGCGGTCCGGGAACTCGGCCCCCGGCAGTCCTGCAAGCTGGTGATTCACCTGCCGGCGGCAGAGGCGGGGTCGGAGGCAGCGCGCACGCTTCCGGAGGCGATTGCCCACTACTTCGAATATCGCGCCCACCAGACGAGGGTTGACTTGCGCAGGTTGCTCGCGCGCGGCGTCGCGAGCCTCGCGATCGGCCTCGGATTCATGTTCGCGTGCCTGTCCCTGCGTCGCTGGCTGGCAGCCAACGGTGGGAGCGACATGCTCGCGGAGGGTCTCCTGATCATCGGCTGGGTCGCGCTGTGGCGGCCGATCGAGATCTTCCTGTACGACTGGTGGCCAATCCGGCGCCAGCAGGCGCGTTTCGAGTCCATCGTACGCATGCCAGTGCAGATCCGCACGGAGCCATAGCACACCGGATCGGCTATGCTCCCGCTCCCCGTTCGTCCGAGCGGCTGGAGTAGCTGAGCCATGTCCACGGAGCTCGACCGGCTGAGCGAGCACCTCGAGGAGGTGCAGGGCCTCCTCTCGCGCCGTCGGCTCGTGGAGAGCCTCGTGAACCGCCAGGAAATGCCGCGGCACGGCCTCGTCGAGGCGCTGGTCCACAAGGAGAACATGGGCCAGCTGGGCCAGCTGGTGAATAGCCTGGACCCGGTCGAGGTGGCCCGCATCCTCGAGGCGCTGCCGTCCGAGGATCGCCTGTTGACCTGGGAGCTGATCCGCAAGGACCGACTCGACAGCATCCTGCTGCTGCTTCTCGACGACGTCCGCGAGGAACTCGTGAATTCGTCGAGCCACCAGAGCGAGCGGGCGGCCGTCAACGCGTTCGAGCTGCACGAGGGCCGATTGCGGCAGGTGACGGTGCGGAGCCGCTCGGACCTCGCGCAGGCGAAGCCGATCTGGGTCGACCTCGTAGCCCCGTCCGCCGAGGTTCGCTTCTGGGTGGGCGAGTTGTTCGGTCTCGACCTGCCCGATCCCGAGCGGACCACGGATCTCGAGACGAGCGCGCGCTTCTACGTCGAGGACAACGGCGAGGTCCACCTGCACTCGGACTTCCTGCTCGAGTCCGATGGCAAGGCGCAGAACGTCGCCGTTGCCTTCGTCCTGCACCGGGACATCCTGTTCTCGGTGCGCAAGGAGGAGCTCCCGGTATTCCGGTTGCAGCGCTTGCGCGCGCGGACGCAGCCGGGCTACGTCACCGAGGGCAAGGACGTCCTGCTCGACCTCTACGCGGCCGACGTCGAGTACTCGGCGGACGCGCTCGAAGACGCCTATTCGGAACTCGAGCAGAGTGGCAAGCGGGTGCTCAATCCCGACGTCACGGACGACGCGGCCGCACAGATCCTCTCCGAGATCGCACGGGGCGAGGACCTGAACGGGCGGATCCGACGCAACGTGCTCGACACGCGCCGGGCCCTGTCGTTCCTGATTCGCGGCAAGTTCCTGTCACCGGCGCAGCAGGACGAGGCGCGGCAGACGCTGCGCGACATCGAGGCGATGGACGGACACACGACGTTCCTGTTCGGGAAGATCAACTTCCTGATGGACGCGACGGTGGGCTTCATCAACATCAACCAGAACCGGCGCGTGTCGAAGCTGACGAGCCTGAGCGTCGTGTTCCTGCCGATCAACATCCTGGCGGGCATCGGCGGCATGTCCGAGTACACGATGATGGCCGGCGACCTGCACGTCAGCTGGCCGGTGGCCTACCTCGCGTTCGCCGTCGGCTCGATCGTCATAGGGTGGGGCACCTACCACGTGCTCAAGCTCGTCGAGGCGCGGGAGGCCAGGCGGCTCCTGGAGCGCAGGGCCCAATCGACCTGACAACTGCGGGGACGGCTCGCGGCCAGGCCTTCGGCTGGTCGGCGGAATGTTGCCTCAGCCGGTGAGCAGTCGCTCCATCACCCGTTCATAGACGCGGCTCAGGAGCTCGACGTCCGCGACCCTGACGCACTCGTTCACCTTGTGTATCGTCGCGTTGCCGACGCCGACCTCGACGACCTGCGCGCCGGTCGGCGCGATGAAACGTCCATCGGAGGTGCCCCCGGTCGTCGAGAACGCGGGCCGGATCCCGGTGACGTCGTGCACGGCGTCGGACACTGCCTCGGTCAGGACCCCGGGTTGCGTGAGGAAGGGCAGGCCCGAGACGAACCACTCCAGCGTGTAGTTGAGCCGGTGGCGGTCGAGCAGCTCGATCACCGCGCGCTGCAGGGACTCGACGGTCTGCTCGGTGGAGAACCTGAGGTTGAACCGGGCCTTGAGATCGCCCGGGATGACGTTCGGCGCGCCCGTGCCGGCCGAGAGGTTCGACACCTGGAAAGACGTCGGCTGGAAGAAC